>JALYRN010000184.1 GCA_030855295.1 Myxococcota bacterium
CGACGGAGCCGCGATCGACGGAGCCGCGATCGACGGAGCCGCGATCGACGGAGCCGCGATCGCCCGGGCGCGAGCCCGCTGCGACGACGACCGCGAGCGCGGGCGGGGTGCCCTTGCCTGCCGGGATGGACACGCTCGCGCCGGGGATGGCAGAGCGCATCGCGGCGCGCCCCGCGATGTCGCGCGGAGACTGGCGCGGATGCATCGATGCGCTGCGCGGCGCGCCGCCGACGCTCGACGTGCTCTCGGATCGCGCGAGCTGCGCGCATCACGCGCGCGACCGCGCCGAGCTCGAGCGCACCTGCGCGGCGCTGCAGCGACATCACGCGGGCGCGCCGCAGGCGCATGCCTGCGACGGCATGCTGCTGACCCTGCGGTAGAAAGAGATCGGGCCCCGAAGGGGGCGACCTTCGGGGCCCGAGGCAGAGCGCGGGGCGACGCGCACTGCCGATGCGAGCCCGGCCCGGGAGGCGGTGGGCCGTGCTCGCGTGTGTCGTCGCTCACCCCTCGGGGGTGAGCAATCCTGTCGTCAATCGAAGTCGAGCTCGTTGGGCTCGGACTCTTCGCCGCGGCGCTCGATCGCGGCGTCGGCGTACAGATCGTCGAGCGACCAGCCGGCCTTGAACGAGGGCCGAATCTCTTCACGCTCGAACTCTTCGATCGAGTTGTATCTCTTCGGTCCGCGCATCATCGTCGACTCCCTGGGTAGCGGCGGCGACACCTGATGTTGTCAGGTCCGCGACCACGTTGTCCTACATGTGCGATGACATCTACCACCCGAGATCGATACCTCAAAAAAAAGCGCGCACATTCGCGAGCGGGCGCCCCGACACCGAGCACCGCGGTTGAACGCGATCGGTGCCCCTGATAAACACGCACCCCCATGGCCGTGGTCCTCGCCATCGCGAATCAGAAAGGCGGCGTCGGTAAGACGACGACAGCCGTCAACCTCGCGGCGAGCCTCGCCGTCGCCGAGCAGCGCGTGCTCCTGCTCGACATGGATGCGCAGGCCAACGCGACGAGCGGCCTCGGGCACGCCGCGAGCTCGATCGAGCGCGGCACCTACGAGGTGCTCCTCGGCGAGACGACGCTGCGCGAGGTGATCCTCGACACCGATCTCGCGCTGCTGAAGGTCGCCCCTACGACGCCGGATCTCTCGGCGATCGAGACCGAGCTCGCCGACGCCGACGATCGCGCGGTCCGGCTGCGCGCCGCCATCGACTCGGTGCGCGCGGACTTCGACTACATCCTGATCGACTGCCCGCCGTCTCTCGGGCTGCTCACGATCAACGCGCTCGTCGCCGCCGACGCGGTGCTCGTCCCGATGCAGTGCGAGTACTACGCGCTCGAGGGGCTGTCGCGGCTGAGCGGGACGATCGAGCGCATCCGCACCGCGCTCAACGAGCGCCTCCACGTCGGCGGCGTGCTGCTGACGATGTACGACCCGCGCAGCAACCTCGCGCGCGAGGTCGCGGACGAGGTGCGCCAGCACTTCCGCGTGTTCGAGACGGTGATCCCGCGCAACGTGCGCCTCGCGGAGGCGCCCTCGCACGGCAAGCCCGTGATCCTCTACGACGCCGGCTCGCGCGGCTCGCACGGGTATCTCAGCCTCGCGCGCGAGCTGCTCGGCGCCGACTCGGAAGCGGCCTGACGTGGACCCGAAACAGGGCAAGCGCCTCGGGCGCGGTCTCGACGGACTGATCGGTCCGGCGCCTGGTGCCGCGAAGAGCACGGCCGGCGCCGCCGCGCGCGATCAGCCGCCGCGGGAGACGACCAGCGCAGCGATCGAGGACGTTCATCCCAGCCGCACGCAGCCGCGCACCAAGTTCGACGACGTGAAGCTCGAGGAGCTCGCGCAGTCGATCCGCGAGCTCGGCGTGCTCGAGCCGATCCTGGTGCGCAAGCGCCAGGGCGGCGGCTTCGAGATCATCGCCGGCGAGCGGCGCTGGCGGGCGGCGCAGCGCGCGGGGCTGCGCGACGTGCCGATCGTCGTGCGCGAGCTCTCGACGCAGCAGTCGTTCGAGGCTGCGATCGTCGAGAACCTCCAGCGCGAGGATCTCAACGCGGTCGAGACCGCGCGCGCGCTGCAGCGCCTGATCGACGAGCACGGCCACACGCAGGAGTCGGTCGCGCAGAAGATCGGCAAGGACCGGACGACGGTCGCGAACTCGGTGCGGCTGCTGAAGCTGCCCGCCGGCGTGCTCGAGCGGATCGAGAACGCCGAGCTCAGCGAGGGTCACGGCCGCGCGCTGCTCGGCGCGCCCACTGCCGCAGCGACCTCGCGCCTGGCGACGCTCGCGATCGAGAAGGGCTGGAGCGTCCGCGAGACCGAGCGCCAGGTGCGCGCGCTCGGACGCGCGGCGACCGCACCGAAGGACGAGCCCGACGCGGGCAGCAAGAAGACCACGAGCGCGAATGTGCGCGATCTCGAGAACCGCCTCAGCAAGAGCCTCGGCGCGCGCGTGACCCTCGCCGACCGCAAGGGCAAGGGCCACATCGAGATCAAGTACACGAGCTTCGACGAGCTCGATCGCCTCCTCGCGAAGCTGCTCTAGCCGGCGCCGAGCATCCGGTGCGCCGATCACGCGACCGGCGCGTACGGACGCAGGGCCGACTCGAGCGTGGCGAACGCCTCGCGATCGACGTCGACGTCGATCGGGTGATAGCTACAGCGCGCGATGCGGAGCTCGAGGGGGCCCTCGTCGGCCCGCACGTGCGCGACGAGCTCGGCGGGATGGGTGCCCTGCCTCGCCGCGAGCTCGAGCTCGGTCCACATCGCGCGCCCCGGCGGCGCTGCGGCGATCCAGTGACGGAGCCCGTCGGAGTACGTGCGCGCCTCCTCGTCGTCGAGGTACTCGCGGAGGAAGCTCTGGAACACGAGCACGCACGCGCCCTCGGGCGCGCGACGCGTGATCGCGTCGAGACGCGCGGGCACCTCGTGGGCGAGCGCACGGATCAGGCGCGGCGCGTCGGGGCGGAGCCACGCCGACACCATCGCGTCGACCGCCTCGTCGAGCCGATCGAGGCGCGCGTGATCGCCCGGCCAGAGACACGCGCGCAGCCAGGACGACTCGTCGACGTGGCGTGCGTCGATCGGATCGGCATCGAAGCCGATGCGCTCGGCGATCTTCGGGCGTCGGGGGATCGGGAGCGCCCGGCCGTCCTGATCCTTCCAGGGCGGCTCGAGCGCGTCGGCGACCAGGTTCAGCCCGGCGGCGCAGCCGACGTCGACGAGCACGATCGGTCGATCGCCGATCGCGCGCACCGGCCAGCGCCACGCGAGCGCGCGAGAGACGTCGTTGGTCTGGATCTTCCGCAAGCCGATGTTCGACCAGGTGGATGTCTGATCGGGCGCGAACGCGGCGACCAGGGCCTCGCGCGTGACGGCAGCCGGCTCGGGATGTGTGCCCGCGAACGAGGTGCCGAGCGGGTGCGTCGGGCTGTTGCTGGCGGCTTCGCGCAGCGACGCCAGCAGCAGCAATGGGCGCTCGTAGAACGAGCGGAACGTGCGCTCGCGCCAAGCATGCACGAGGCGCGCGACGATGTCGGGATCGGCGTCCGGCCCCGTGAGCAGCGCCTCGATCAGTGGGAGCGCGCGCGCGTAGACGACGTTGCGATCGGCGACCAGCGACCGGACGTCGCGGAGATCGTCCCCGAGCTCGTCGACTCCACTCCGGGCAGACATCTGCGCCGAATATGGACGCGCGGTGCGTACCTACAAGCGGTGACGTGCGCGTTCCGCCCGGCGCTCGGCGGCGTCGACGGTGTTCGAGAGCAGCATCGCGATCGTCATCGGCCCCACGCCTCCCGGGACCGGCGTGATCCACGCCGCACGCTCCGAGGCCGCATCGAATTCGACGTCGCCGATCAGCTTGCCCTCGGCATTGCGGTTGATACCCACGTCGAGCACCACGGCGCCCTCGCGGATCCAGTCTCCTCGCACCAGCTCGGGCTTGCCGACCGCAGCGATCACGACGTCGGCCTCGCGCACGCGCGCCGCGAGATCGCGGGTGCGCGAGTGCGCCATCGTCACGGTCGCGTTCTTCGCGAGCAGCATCGCGGCGATCGGCTTGCCGACCAGCGCGCTGCGGCCGATCACGATCGCGCGCGCGCCCTCGAGCGAGATGCCGGTGTGCTCGAGCATGCGCATGCAGCCCCACGGCGTGCACGGGCGCAGGCCCGGGCGATCGCTCCACAAGAGACCGGTGCCGATCGGCGTGAGGCCGTCGACGTCCTTGGCGGGATCGAGCACGTCGACGACGGCCTGCGCGTCGAGGTGCTTCGGGAGCGGGAGCTGCACGAGGATGCCGTCGACGCTCGGGTCGTCGTTCAGCCGCCGCACCATCGCGAGGAGCGCGTCCTGCGTCGTGTCCGCGGCCATGCGGTGCACCGCGCCCCGGATCCCGACGCCGGCCGCCTGCTTCTCCTTGCTTCCGACGTAGACCTGGCTCGCGGGATCGTCGCCCACCAGCACGACCTCGAGCCCCGGCGCGCGGCCGTGCGCCGCGACGAACGCCTTCACGCGCTCCGCGACCTCGGCCTTCACCTCCGCCGCGATCGCCTTGCCGTCGATCCGCTTCGCCCTCATCGCGCGTCTCCTCTCGAGCTTCTTCAGACCGTCTCGATCCAGAACGTGAGCGGGGTGCCGTCGACGTCGGCGTCGTGCTGGGCGCCCTTCCCTGCGCCCGCGCTCATGCGCGTCGCGAGGACCTCACCGGCGACGTGCTCGGCGTGCTCCTCGAGCGCCTTCGCGAGCTCGCCCTCGGCCGTCCAGGCGAGCGCGATCCGCGCGTCGAACGCGAGGTCCATCGTCTTGCGCGCGCCCTGGATCTTCGAGATCGCCTCGCGCGCCATGCCCTTGCGGCGGAGCGCGTCGTCGATGTGGGTGTCGAGCACCATCACGCGGCCGCCATCCGAGGCGGCGGCGAAGCCCTCCTTGGCGCTCAGGCGGATCTCGACGTCCTCGGGGCCGAGCTCGATCGCGCCGTCCGGCAGCTCGACGCGGACCTTGCCGTTCGTCTCGAGCTCGCGGTAGAGCGCGCCGCCGTCGGCCTTCGCGAGCACGGCCTTGCACGCGGGCATCTGCTTGCCGAGCTTGGGGCCGAGCGCGCGGAAGTTCGGCACGAGCGTGAACTGCACGAGCTTCTCGGGCTCGCTCGTGAACGAGAGCTTCTCGACGTTGAGCTCGTCGACGATCGCGTCCGAGAAGCGCTCGACGGTGCGGCGATCGGACTCGTCGGTGACGACGATGATCGCCTCCGCGAGCGCCTGCCGCACCTTGAGCTTCTCCTGCGCGCGCACGCGGGCGCCGAGCCCGACGATCGATCGCGCGGCCGCCATGTCGCGCCGGAGCGCGTCGTCGCGTCGCGCGTCGCTCGCCGAGGGCAGCTCGGTCAGGTGCACGCTGACGGGCGCGCTCGCGTCGTCGCCGCGCACGAGGTTCTGGTAGAGCGCCTCGGACAGGAACGGCGTGAACGGCGCCGCGAGCTTCGCGAGATCGACGAGCACTTCGTAGAGCGTCGCGAACGCGGCGCGCTTGTCGGCGGTGTCTCCGGTGGCCCAGAACCGCGCGCGGCTCCGGCGCACGTACCAGTTCGACAGCGCCTCGATGAGCTCCGAGAGCGACCGCGACGCCGGGTGCGTCCGATAGCTCTCGAGCGAGCCGCGCACGTCGCGCACGGTCGCGTCGAGCTCGGCGAGGATCCAGCGATCGAAGTCGCTGCGCTCCTCGAGCGGCGGCCGCGGCGCCGACGGAGACCAGCCGTCGATCGACGCGTACGTGACGAAGAACGAGTAGCAGTTCCAGATCTTGAGGAGGAACTCCTTGATCGCATCGACCGCGCCGCCCTCGAACCAGCGGTTGGTCTGGCCGGGCACGCTCTGCGCGTAGAGCGCCCAGCGCACCGCGTCGGCCCCGTAGAGATCGAACATCTCGCTGGGGTCCTTGTAGTTCTTCCAGCGCTTGCTGAGCTTCTGTCCCTTCTCGTCGGTGATCAGCCCGAGCACGATGCAGTTCTTGAACGGATGCGGATACTGCTGCTCCGGGAACAGCAGAGTGCTGATCGTCAGCAGGGAGTAGAACCATCCGCGCGTCTGATCGACGGCCTCGGTGATGAAGTCCGCCGGGAATTCCTTGGCGAATTGCTCGCGATTCTGGTGCGGATAACCGTGCTGCGCGAAGGGCATGCAGCCCGAGTCGAACCAGCAGTCGATCACGTCGGGCACGCGGCGATAGGTCCCGGGCTCACCCTCGTTCTGCCAGGTGACCTCGTCGACCCAGGGCTTGTGCACCATCAGGTGATCGCTGAGCGAGGGATTGGCCGCCTTCGCGCGATCCCAGGAGTCGAACGCCCGCGGGTTCTTCGCGAGGATGCCAGCGACGGAGTCGACGGACTCCATCTTCCCGGTCTCGTCGTTGATCCAGATCGGCAGCGGCGTGCCCCAGAACCGCTCACGGCTGAGCGCCCAGTCGACGTTGCTGCGAAGGAATTCGCCGAAGCGCCCGTCCTTGATGTGCTCGGGCTCCCAGTGGATCGCCTGGTTGTTCTCGATGACGCGGGAGATTTCCGAGGTCGTCCGGATGAACCAGCTGCGGCGCGCGTACTGGATCAGAGGATCGGAGTCGCGCCGCCACGAGAACGGATATTGGTGGCGATAGACCTCTTCCTTGAACAGCAGCTCTCGCTGCCGGAGGTTGCGGATGATGTCGCGGTCGGCGTCCTTGCAGAAGCGACCGGCGAAGTCGGTCACGCGCTCGTCGAAGGTGCCGTCGGGCTTCACGAGCTGGAGGAACCCGAGCCCCTGCGCCTTGCAGACCTTGAAGTCCTCCTCGCCGAACGCCGGCGCGGTGTGGACGATCCCCGAGCCGCTCTCGAGCGAGACGTAGTCGGCGGTCACGACGACGTGGGCCGGGCCGCCCTCCGGCTCGGCGTACGAGAACGGCGGCGCGTACCGCAGCCCGACGAGCTCGCTGCCCTTGCGCGTCTCGATCACCGTGTGCTCGCGATCGCCGATCACCTTCGGGATCAGCGCCGCCGCGAGGATCAGGCGCTCACCGTCGACCTCGACGGTCGCGTAGTCGAACTTCGCGTTCACCGCGAGCGCGATGTTGCTCGGCAGGGTCCACGGCGTCGTGGTCCACGCGAGGAACGAGGTCTTGTCCTGCCCGACGATCGGGAAGCGCACGAACACGCTGGGATCGTCGATCTCGCGATAGCCCAGGCCCACTTCGCCACTGGAGAGCGCAGTGCCGCCCTGCGGCCACCACCAGACGATCTTGTAGTCCTGGTAGAGCAGGCCCTTGTCGAAGAGCGTGCGCAGCGCCCACCACACGCTCTCGACGTACGGCTTGTGGAAGGTGACGTACGCGGTGTCGAGATCGACCCAGAACGCGATGCGCTGCGTGAGCTTCTGCCACTCGTCGATGTAGCGGAAGACGCTCTCGATGCAGCGATGGGTGAACGCCTCGACGCCGTACGCCTCGATCGCGCCGCGCCCGCTGATGCCGAGCGCCTTCTCGACCTCGACCTCGACCGGCAGCCCGTGCGTGTCCCAGCCACCGCGCCGCGGGACGTGATAGCCGGTCATGCTGCGGTAGCGAAGGATCACGTCCTTCATCACGCGCGTCATCACGTGGCCGGGATGCGGCATCCCGTTGGCGGTGGGCGGGCCCTCGTAGAAGACGAAGTGCGGCTTGGACTCGCTGGTCTCGATCGACCGCTCGAAGACGCGCTCGGTCTTCCAGAACTCGAGGAGGCGACGCTCGACGTCGGGGAACGAGACCTTCTGCGGAACGGGCTCGAAAGGCATGGGGGCGTGGATCTATCACGCACCCGCGATCGATGCCTCAGCGCCGGATGCGTCGGCGCCGCATGCCTCAGCGCGCATGCCTCAGCGCCCGATGGCTCAGCGCGAGGCGGCAGGCTCGCCGCGCGCGGCTGCGTACGCTCGCTCGCTGCGCTTCTTCAGCACCGGCCAGAGCGCGGCGCAGCCCGCCACCAGCAAGAGCCCGATCCACTGCGAGGTGCTCAGCCCGAGCCCGCCGCCGCGATCGTCGGCGCGGAAGAACTCGAGCACGAAGCGCAGCACCGCGTACGCCGCCATCGACACGCAGAACACCTGCCCGTCGAACCGCTTGCGCGGCTCGAGCCAGCCGATGATCACGAACGCGATCAGCAGCGAGCCGCCGCCCTCGAGCAGCTGCGTCGGCAGCACCGCGAGCGACTCGGAGCTCGGATGCTCGAGCAGGTGCGCCCGCCACTGCGCCTCGCTCGCGGGCGACCACGCGGGGAACGACACGGCCCACCAGGCATCGCTCGGCTGTCCGAAGCAGCACCCGCCGAACCAGCACCCGAGCCGACCGAAGAAGAGCCCGAGCGGCAGGATCATCCCGCCGAGGTCGAGCACCTTGATCCGCGGGAAGCCTTCCTTCTTGAGGAAGTACATCGCGTACCCGACGCCGAACGCCATGCCGCCGTACCAGGTCAGCCCGCCCTGCCAGAACTTCGCCCACGCGAAGCAGTCGGCCTCGGCGGGACGGCACACGCTCGCGCTGGCGTCCCAGAGCCCCTGCACCCACTGGCTCTCGCACTGCTCGCGGGTGATCGTCCACGCGACCTGCGACGGATCCGTGCAGAGGTGCACGTAGTCCATGAAGAAGCCGTCGAAGAACACGTGCGCGAGCCGCGAGCCCGCGACCCCGGTGATCAGCGAGATCAGCGCGAGGTCGATCAACACGTCGTGATCGCGCTTCTCGCGCTTGGCCCAGCGGATGGCGAAGAAGGTGCACGCGGCGAACGCCGCCATCAGCATCGCGAAGTACGCGGGGATCGGCTCGCCGAAGATCTCCCCGAACGTCGGGATCAAGGTGAGGTCCCCGCCTCTCCGGGCTTCGGCGAGGCCTTCGAGCTCTTGTCCGCCGGCTGCTCGTCGGGGCTCTTGAAGCCGTGGATCAGCAAGAGCACGACGCCGATCGTGATCGCGATGTCGGCGACGTTGAAGGTCGGGTAGTCGAACGCGTCCTTCCAGTGCCAGTGGATGAAGTCGATCACGTACCCGTAGCGAAGCCGATCGATGAGGTTGCCGAGCGCGCCCGAGACCACGAGCGGCACGCTCCACGCGAAGAACGGCCCGCCCCGCCCCTGCACGAACATCCAGAGCAGCACGATGCTCGCGGCGAGCGCCGCGATCCCGAACACGGTCGTGCGCAGCTCGGTCGGCGCGTTGCGGAGCAGCCCGAACGCGGCGCCGCAGTTCTCGGCGTACTCGAGCTCGAACACGTCCTCGATCACCACGATGCCGGGGCGGCGCGCGCGCTGATAGCGGATGTAGCCGTCCTCGTCGGGCGCGCAGACCTCCGGGCGCTCGCCGGTGCGCTCGGCGCTGAGCGCGCCCTCGGCCCACGTCTTGGTGCCGAGATCGAGCACGACCAGCGCGATGGTCGCGACGAGGCAGGCGGCGATCGCCGCGTTGGAGCGGCGCTGGGTCGGGGTGTCGCTCACGTCTCGTCGTCCGTCAGTGGCCGTGGCCCTCGTGCCCCGGCGCGTCCCCGCCCGGTGCGGGCG
>JALYRN010001016.1 GCA_030855295.1 Myxococcota bacterium
TCCGAGCGCCGAGGGCCCCTACGCGGTCGAGCGGTCGAGCGCGGCGATCGAGGGCGGGACCGCCGTCGCGTTCGTGCCCATGCTGCCGGCGGGCGCGCGCGGTCCCCTGGTGATCCTGAAGCACGGCTTCCAGCTCGCCACCGCCAACTACGCGACGACGGCGGCTCACATCGCGTCGCACGGGTTCGTCGTGATCGGGGTCGACACCGGCGGCGGCGCGTTCGGCGGGCCGACCAACGCCGACGAGCGCGACGCGTCGATCGCCGCGATCGACTGGGCGCTCTCGAGCGCCCCGTTCGCCGCGCGCGTGGACCCCGAGCGGATCGCGGTGATGGGCCACAGCCGCGGCGGCAAGGTCGCGGTGATGATCGCTGCCGCCGATGCGCGGGTCGGCGCGGCGCTGCTGCTCGATCCGGTGAACGGCTGCGGCCCCGGCGCGAGCTACAGCGCCGACTGCCCCGACGTGACGAGCGACGCGCTCGCGGGGGCGCTGACGATCCCGGTCGGCGTGATGGGCGAGACGAACAGCGCGACCGGCGGGTTCATGCCCTGCGCACCCGCCGAGCAGAACTACCAGACGATCTACGACGCCCTCGATCGCTCGAGCTGGGCGGTCGCGTGGACCTTCACGGGCGCCGATCACATGGACTTCACCGACGACGGCGGTGGCTTCGCCGGCAGCTTCTGCGCGGACGGGCCCGGTGACGACGCGATGATCCGCGCGCAGGTGCGCGCGCTCGCGGTCGCGTTCCTGCGGCGTCATCTGGGCGGGGAGCTCGCGATGGACCCCTGGCTCACCGGCGCGATGGTGCCGGCCGACGTGACGCGCGAGGGGCCCTGATCGCGATCGCGCGACGAGAGAGCTCTCAGCGCCTGTCTAAAAATCGGCTCGCCCGCTCCGTGCCCTTCCGTCCGCGCGCCGAGCGCGCTCCCGTCCGGGCACTCCGGGGCGAGCACTCCTGCCGACTCAGCTCGGCGCGACGGGCTCGGCAGGGCTCGCTGGCGTCTGCCGCTTCGGGCGCGGGCGCGCCGCCGCGGTCTTCTCGAACAGGGTCGAGAAGATCCGCGCGCCGCCGTCATGACGCGCCGCTCGCGCTGCGTCCTTGAGGGCGACGAACGCGTTCTCCCAGTCCTGCTCGGGGCCGAGGCGGATCGCGATCGCTTCGGAGAACGCCCCCTGGCGCGCGGTGATCGGCTTCTGCGCCGCCTGCACCTTCGTCGCCGCGTCGCGCAGCGCCTTGGCCGCGCGCTTCACCCGCTGCGCCGGATGTCGCTCGAGGCGCTTGCCCAGCGCGAGGCAGAGCTTCGCCTGCGCTGCCAGCTTCATCTTGCGGATCGCGCTCGGGGACTGCGTCTCGCCGATGGCGGTGAAGGGCCTGAGCCGAGGCGCGCCCTCGCCGACCAGCGCCGAGGCGAGCACCTCGACGGCGCGATCGATCTCGAGGTCGGCCGCGGCGAGGTCGCCCTGCGCCGCGCGCAGCTGCTTCTCGGCGTCGCGCGCCTCGCGCTCGTGCTTCTTCAGCGCCGCGTGCGCGCTCTTGAACCGCGCGAAGCTGCGCGCCACTGGCTTCACGTCGACCGTCTTCGCCGCCGCGATCAGCCGATCGCCGATCTCGACGCGTGTCCCCGCGCTTCCGCCCAACTGAAGAATCGCCATCCCCGACCTCCTCGTGTGTGGTCCCGCGACTCTCGCCGAGGTGCGCGCGCGCCGCAAGAACGCCTGTTCTTTTTGCCTCCGCGCGGCGCCGCCACCCTGACGAACGGTGCTCGGAGGCACCTCCGTCCCGCGGTGGCGCGAAGAACGACGCACGGAGCCTCCGCCGTCGTGAAGACTGCTCGCTGCACTTCTTCGCGCGCCTCTGTCCGCGTGGACAACGGGGGAGACACGACGAACCGCGCTTTCTCTCGGCGGGGCAGCGCCGTGCGTGGCCGCCATCGCCCTCCGCGGCGCGGCAGGGTGCGTTAGTGTGGGGGCGCGATGTCCGAGAGAGTCCGCCAGATTCGCGAGCGCTTGGCCGGAGTGCTGCCCGTCCTCAGCGACGCGGTCCGCGCCGACATCGAAGCGCTGTTCGCGCTCGCCGAGCGCGTCGAGCCGGCGGCGCGCGAAGCGCCCAAGACGATCACCGCCGCGGCAGCGGACGTGCGTCAGCCGATCGCGCTGCCCGAGCTCTTGCGCAGGATCCTCGCGAGCGCGGCGGAGCCCCTCCGGGTGCGCGATCTGACGCAGGCCGCGGCGGCGCAGGGCTGGTGCACATCGAGCTCCGATCCGGCAAAGGTGGTCTCGGCATGCCTCGGCAGCCGCGACGAGTTCGTGGCGGTCGCGCGCGGCCTCTACGTGCTGCGCGGCTCGCCCGCGGGGCAGGTCGGTGTGCTCGATGCGGCGCCGGCCAGCACCGACGCCGGCGCGAGCATCGCGACCGAGCCCGCTGCGGCGATGAGCGACCGATCGGAGCCCGCCGGGACGCCTGGCGTCGTGCTCGCCGTTCTTCGCGAGCGCGCGACGCCGATGCGCATCGGGGAGGTCGTGGACGCAGCGCTCGCGCGCGGCTGGACGACGCGCAGCGACGACCCCGCGAAGCTGATCGGCGTCGTGCTCCGCAGCCGCTCCGAGTTCGTCTCGGTCGGCCGCGGCCTGTACGCGCTGCGGGAAGCGGTCTCCACCGCCGACCCCGACGAGGACGGCGAGCGCACCGAGCCGGAGGCGGCAGTTCGTCGGGGCGCGCGGGCAGGAACGCTCCGCGCTCTCATCCACGATCTGCTGGCGCGTCACGGCGCGCCGATGCGCGTGGGCGAGCTTCTCGAGGCCCTCGTCGCGGAGGGCTGGACGACGACGAGCGCGAGCCCGCGCGACGTCGTCGCGGCGGTCCTCAGCAGCGCGCCGGGCTTCGTCGCGGTCGGGCGCGGCGTCTACGCGC
>JALYRN010000185.1 GCA_030855295.1 Myxococcota bacterium
CGCCGCGACCGCGACGCTCCGGACCGAGCGGGCCGGGCGCTTCCGCGCTTGGCTCCCATGTGCCCTCCGCTCCAGCTCCCGCCTCCGAGCGCTCGCTCTGCCGCGCTCGCCGCGCGCGCACCGCGTCGAGGTACGCCTCGAGCAACAGCGCGGCCGCGATGCGATCGACCTTGCCGCGGCGATCGCGGCTCGACACGTTCGCGGCGGTGAGCGCCCGGTGTGCCGCTTTCGACGTCATCCGCTCGTCCCACAGCACGACCGGAACGCCGCTCGCGGTCTCGATCGCCGCCCCCAGCGCGCGCGCGCGGCGCGACGAGACTCCCTCGCGTCCGTCGAGACCGATCGGCAGGCCGACCACGATCTCGCCGATCTGCTCGGCCGCCGCGAGCTCGGCGATCGCGCGCGCGGTCGCGTCGTCCGAGACGTGATCGATCGTGGGCCGCGCATGCGCGAACGAGTCGTCGTCGTCATCCGCGATCGCGACGCCGACGCGCTTCGTGCCGGGATCGATGCCGAGCCGCCGCACCGCCGGGCGGTGTATCAGCCGGAGGGGGCAGCGGCCAGCAATCCGATCGCTCGATCGCGCGCCGCGCCGCCGCGTCTCGCTGTCGTATGATGGCCCGCTCGACATGGCTGCCCGACCGCACCGCCAGCGACTCGTCGACAACCGGGGGAAGCGGAGCCTCTCCGCGATCGGGCTGTCGCGTTCGTTCTGGCGTGACGTCTACCACCGCATCCTCGAGATGCGCTGGCCGACCTTCCTCGCGTTCGCGTTCGGGGGGTACGTCGCGGTGCACGCGCTCTTCGCGGTGCTCTATCTCGCGCAGCCCGACTCGATCGCGAACAGCGACGGCAGCTTCTGGAGCGCCTACTTCTTCAGCGTCCAGACGATGATGACGATCGGCTACGGCGCCATGACGCCGGCGACGGCGTGGGCGAACGCGATCGTGCTGGTGGAGGCGTTCCTCGGGCTGCTCGCGACCGCGATGCTCACCGGGCTCGTGTTCGCGAAGTTCTCCAAGCCGAAGGCCGCGGTGCTCTGGAGCGAGGTCGCGTGCATCGCGATGCACGAGGGCGTGCCCACGCTGTCGATCCGCATGGCGAACGAGCGCGGCAACCGCGTCGTCGAGGCGGGGCTGACGCTGGTCGCCGCGTTCGACACCACGACGAAGGAGGGCGAGCGCTTCCGCCGCATCACCGACCTGCACCTCGTCCGGCGCTCGAGCCCGCTCTTCTTCGTCAGCTGGACGGCGATGCACCGCATCGACGAGCACAGCCCGCTCTTCGGAGAGACGCAGGCGTCGCTCGCCGCCAAGACGCTCGAGATCATGGCGGTGCTCACCGGTCTCGACGAGACCTCGTCGCAGAGCATCAGCGCGCGCCACTCGTACCTCGCAGCGGATCTGCGCTTCGGTGAGCGCTTCGCGGACATCCTCGACGTCGGCCCGGACGGCGAGCGTGTGATCGACTACCGCAGGTTCCACGACACGCGCCCCGCGCCTCTCCCCGCGCCGGCGCTCGAGCGCGCCGCGTCGTGATGCCTACAGGAGTGCTCGCCCACGGAGCGCGCGGACGGGAGGGAGCGGAGCGGGCGAGCCGATCGATGAGCGCGCCCACGGAGGGCATGCACTTTCTCGCGAAGATGCTTGGAGCGCGAAGCATCGATTGCTAGAACGGCCGTGGTTCAGGACGACAGGAGGCCCCGGCCATGGTGGACAAGGTCGCGAAGATCTGGATGGACGGCGAGCTGGTGGACTGGGACGCCGCCAACGTCCACATCCTCACGCACACGCTCCACTACGGGCTCGGCGCGTTCGAGGGCATCCGCTGCTACGAGACGCACGACGGTCGCAGCGCGATCTTCCGGCTGCAGGAGCACGTGCGGCGGCTCTTCGACTCGGCGAAGATCTGCACGATCCCGATGCCGTACTCGCAGCAGCAGATCGTCGACGCGTGCGTCACGACCGTGCGCGTCAACGGCCTCGCGAGCTGCTACCTGCGCCCGCTGGTGTACCTCGGCGACGGCGCGATGGGCCTCGGCGCGGTGAACGAGACGCGCGTCTCGGTCGCGGTGTGGAAGTGGGGCGCGTACCTCGGCGAGGAAGGCCTCGCGAAGGGCATCCGCGCGAAGGTCAGCTCGTTCACGCGCCCCGGCATCAACATGCTGATGTCGAAGGGCAAGGTCGTCGGGCACTACGTGAACAGCGTGCTCGCGAAGCGCGAGGCGCTCGCGGCGGGCTACCAAGAAGCGATCATGCTCGACGTGCAGGGCCGCGTGACCGAGGCGACGGGCGAGAACGTGTGGATGGTGCGCGACGGCGTCGTCTACACGCCGCCGATGGGCAACTCGATCCTCGGCGGCATTACGCGCGACACGATCCTCCAGCTGCTGCGCGACGATCTCGGGCTGCCGGTCGTCGAGCGCGACATCGCGCGTGACGAGCTCTGGATCGCCGACGAGATCTTCATGTGCGGCACCGCGGCGGAGGTGACGCCGGTGCGCGAGGTCGACGATCGGATGATCGGCACGGGCGCGCGCGGCACGATCACCAAGAAGATCCAGGACCGGTACTTCGAGGTCGTGCGCGGCGTGAACCCGCCGAGCCCGGAGTGGCTGACGTACGTGTGAGCGGCGGGGTCCCGCGGCGCGCGGCGATCGCTCTCGCGCTCCCGACCGCCGGGCTCGCGGCAGGCCTGCTGCTCGCCGCCGGCTGCAACCACGCGCCCATGCGGATGACCAGCGCCGGCGGCGTCAGCAGCAGCACGGGTCAGCCGATCACGGCCGCGCCGGGCGAAGCGGTTCCGGCGAGCGACGACGACACCGGCAGCGACGACACCGGCAGCGGGGACGAGACCAGCGACGACGGATCTTCCGCCCTCGAGGCGGGCCCTCCGGCCGACGCTCCGACCGCTGCGACCGACGAAGAGCCACCGCGGCGACGCCGTGCCCGCCGACGCGGCCGGCGCCGAGGTCGCCGTCGGTGATGGATGGCCGGATCAGTCCGCGACGATGTCGCGGTGGTACACGATCCGGTTGCACATCTGGCACTGCATGATCTCGGTGCCCTTCTGCAGCTGGATGAAGCGCTGCGGCGGCATCTGCATCCTGCAACCGGTGCACGTCTCGGCGGCGACCTCGCAGACCGCCGGCACGAGCTTGGTGCGCAGCCGGTCGTAGAGGCGCAGGTACTGCTTGTCGATCTTGCGCGCCCACTCGTCGCGTCCGATGACGATCTTCTCGCGCTCGATGCGGAGCTCCGAGAGCTTCGCCTCGGATGCCTGCTCGGCGGCCGCGAGCTCGGCCTTCTGCTCCTCGAGGGTCTGCATCGGGGCGTCGAGCGAGGCGGTCGTCTGGGCGACCTGCTCCTTGAGCCGCTCCTTCTCGACCTCGCCGTCCTTGATCGTCCGGCGGATCGCCTCGAGCTCGCGCTCGGCAGCCTCGGACTCGCGCATCGTTCGCGCCTTCGCGCTCTTGCCCTTGGCCTTCGACAGGCCCTCGTTGCGCGACAGGATGTCGGCGTCCTGCTGCTTCAGCAGGCGCTCCGCTTCGACGATGGCCGCGCGCTGTCGCTCGACCAGCATCTCGAGCGCCCTGACCGCGCTCCGCCGCTCTTCGAGCTCGGCGGGAATCCCCTGCAGACGGTCGTCGATGCCGCGCGCCATCGCGTCGATCTCTGCAACCTTGATGAGCGCCCTCAACTGTTCACGCAAAGCAGTCGGCTCCTCGTCGGCGCCCCGTGTACCCTTTTCGGACGGCTGAAGCAAGCCGAGCGCCGCTCCATCCGCGCGCGATCCGCAGCGCTCGATCGAGAACGCCGAGTGGGCCCACCTGGACTCGAACCAGGACACGCCCCGTTATGAGCGGGGAGCTCTGACCAATTGAGCTATGGGCCCGGCGGCGATCGTTCTACCCGAGCGCCGTCCGGCCGTCGAGTGATGCGAAGTTATGGGGGGTTGGCCCCGCGCCCCGAAAACCGCAGCAACTCCGCGCACTTCCAAGGGCGGTGCGTGTCCCCGGCCGCCGGGCCCTGCCGGAGGCGGGCGATGGAGGGCTCGACCGGGGCTGGGGCCCCGGTCGAAACGCGGGGGCACGACGCTCTCGCCCGCCCACCCACTGCCCAAAGCGAAAGCCCCGCCGCACGCCGACAGCGTGCGAACGGGGCCCCCCGCCTCGCGCCGCAACGCGGCGCGCAGCAATCAGTTGTTCTCGATGAACGAGCGCAGCTGCTTGCTGCGCGACGGGTGACGCAGCTTGCGCAGCGCCTTCGCCTCGATCTGACGGATGCGCTCGCGCGTGACCTCGAAGTCCTGGCCGACCTCTTCGAGGGTGTGGTCGCTCTTCTCGCCGATGCCGAAGCGCATGCGGAGGACCTTCTCCTCGCGCGGCGTCAGCGTCTTGAGCACGCGACGCGTCTGCTCCTCGAGGTTCATGTTGATCACCGCCTCGATCGGCGAGACGACGCTCTTGTCCTCGATGAAGTCGCCCAGGTGCGAGTCTTCCTCCTCGCCGATCGGAGTCTCGAGCGAGATGGGCTCCTTCGCGATCTTCAGGACCTTGCGGACCTTGTCGAGAGGCATCTCCATCTTCTCCGCGATCTCCTCGGGCGTCGGCTCGCGACCGAGCTCCTGCACGAGGTAACGCGAAGTGCGGATCAGCTTGTTGATCGTCTCGATCATGTGGACCGGGATGCGGATCGTGCGCGCCTGGTCTGCGATGGCGCGCGTGATCGCCTGCCGGATCCACCACGTGGCGTAGGTGCTGAACTTGTAGCCGCGGCGGTACTCGAACTTGTCGACCGCCTTCATCAGGCCGATGTTGCCCTCCTGGATCAGATCCAGGAACTGCAGGCCGCGGTTCGTGTACTTCTTGGCGATCGAGACGACGAGACGAAGGTTCGCCTCGACCAGCTCGGCCTTCGCCTTCTCCGCGTCGCGCTCGCCGCTGTGCAGCTCGTGGTACGTCGCGCGAAGGTTCTCGACCGGCAGGCCGAGCTCCTCCTCGACCTTCTTGATGCCGCGCCGCGCCTCGGCGATCTCCTCGAGGATCTCCTTGAGCTGATCGGCGTCGCAGCCGAGCTTCTTCATCAGCCGCCGCGCGGTCGTGGCGCTGTCCGCCATCTCGCGCATCGCCCCGCGGATCGCCTTCTCGGTGAGGCCGCCCGCGCGCCGCTCCGCCTCCGCGATCTGACCCTCGGCGCGCTCGACGCGACGCACGAAGCCCTTGATCGTGTTGACGATGCGATCGATCTGCTTCCGGTTCAGGCGCAGCTCGCGGATCGTGTCGAAGCGCTCGCGACGGATCTTGTCCATCTGCTGCTCCGCGCCCTTGCGCGCGCGGTCGCTGACCTTCTTGGCCGCCTCGAGCTCGTCCTTGATCTTCTGGTGCTGGCCCTCGAGCCGCTTGACCTTGTCGATCAAGCGGATGACGCGGCCCTTCCACTCCTCCTCGTCGACCTCCTGGCCTTCTTCGAGGTTCTCTTCGTCCTTCACGACCTCGCGGACGCGGAGCTTGCTCTTCTTCAGCTTCTCGCCGAGCTCGATGAGCTCGCTGAGGCCCACCTTGCTCGAGAGGATCACCTCGAAGACCTTGTTCTCGCCCTCCTCGATGCGCCGCGCGATCTCGACCTCGCCCTCGCGGGTGAGCAGCGAGACGGAGCCCATCTTCCGCAGGTACATGCGGACGGGATCGTTCGACTTCGTGTTGAGCGCGTCGTCGACCGAGGCCGGCGTGCTCGAGGCCGCCGGACGGCGCTCGGCCGCCGGCGTCTGGATCGAGCTGCCCGCGTCGTCGTCGTCGTCGTCGGACGCCTCCGGGCGCCGCTGCACCCGCGAGACCTCGTTCTCGCGCTCCTTGCGTGCCTGCTTCGCCTGCGACGCCTTGCCGTCGGCCTGCGAGTCCACCACGTCGATCGACTCCCCACCGAGCAGCATCATCAGATCGTCGATCTGATCGGAGCTGACCATCTCGGGCGGGAGCGCCTCGTTGACCTCGTCGTAGGTGAGAAAGCCCTTGCTACGGCCCTTGTCGAGGAGCGCCTGCACTTCCTTGCGATCACGGCCCCGGAGCAGGCGCGATGCCCCGCTCGGAGGGGGCACGCTCGAAGGACGCGGCTCGAACTCCTCGCCAGTGTCGTCGTCCGCCTCGGCACCCAGGAGCTTCGACTCCTTGGCCTTGGCCGGCTTCCGCCCCGACGCCCCGTTCCTCTCCACCATCTTCACCTCGTGGTGCCCTGTCCCCTGGACCAAGCCGGGTACCGTGTCGTTCGCGCCCGTCTCACCTGTCGACCACGTTCTCCCCACCCGCGAGAACGCGACCGATCTCCCTGCCTAGTTCTTGTCGCCGCTGCTTCCGGAGCCCATGCGATAGAGCTCGTCGCGACGGCGCATCAGTTCCGTCGCCCGCTCGGAATCTCCCGCGAGAAGCGCTTGTTTGATCAGCGGCGTCAGCGCCCGCAGCTCGCGCTCGACGCGGCGCTTTCGCAGGTGGGGCATCGCCGTCCGCAAGAACGACTCCGCACCAGCTGCATCGAAGGTCTGGACCGACAAACGCTCCTCGAGCCAGGCACGGGCCGACCCCTCCCCCATCGATGCGAGGAGAGCCGACGCGTCCACCACCCCACGCGAGCCCACCATGCGCGCCGCGTTGCGAAGAATGGCGCGAAGATCGTCGCTCGTCAAAAGGGCGTCCAGCATTGCGGCGTCACTGGATCCGAGGAGGGCCGGGTGGTCGAGCATCGCGCCTACGACGTCCTTTTCGATCTCCGGGTACGTCACCGGCGATGGACGAATCGGAGCCGAGGCAGGGGGTGACCCTTGGGTGGGCCTTCGCCCCGAGGGACGAATTCCCTTTACAAGCTGTCGCCGAACTGCCTCGAGATCGTGCACCTCGAACGCCTGGGCGACGCGCTCGACCCAGAGGCGTCGCTCGACCGGGTTGGGGATCGCGAGGAGCACGGGGCCGAGCGCCTCGATGCCAGCGGCGCGCGCACCCGGATCCGCGCCGGCCTCGACCGCCGCCGACTCGATCAGGTGCTCGACGATCGGGAGCGCCGCGTTCACGAGATCGCGCAGCGCTTCCGGGCCGCGCTGGCGCAGGAAGCTGTCGGGATCCTCGCCCGGCGGCAGCGTCGCCACCTTCGGCGCGAGCGCCTCCGCCATCAGCAGCGGGAACGCTGCGGCGACGGCCTTGCGGCCCGCGCGATCGCCGTCCATCACGAGCGTCACCTTGGTGACGTAGCGGCGCAGCAGCTTCGCCTGCATCGCGGTGAACGCGGTGCCGAGCGGCGCGACGACGTTCTTGCAGCCCGCCTGGTGCAGCGCGAGCACGTCGAAGTTGCCCTCGCACATCAGCGCGGTGGCCTCGCGCCGCAGCTCGACCCGCGCCTCGTGCAGCCCGAAGAGGAGCTCGCCCTTCTTGTAGAGCGGGCCCTCGGGCGAGTTCACGTACTTCGCGGGCGGGTCCTGCCCCTCGCGCGCGACCTCGCCGGGCGGAGGATCGAGGATGCGGCCGCTGAACGCGACGATGCGGCCGTGCACGTCGGTGATCGGGAACATCAGCCGATGGCGGAAGCGATCGTAGTGACCGTCGCCCGATCGACGCGGCGCGATCATCCCGGCGTTCTCGGCGTCGCGCGGGGACATGCCGCGCTCCGCGAGGAAGCGCGCGAGCGAGTCCCAGCCGTGCGGCGCATAGCCGAGGCGATACGTGCGCGCGGTCTCGAGCGAGACGCTGCGCGCCGCGATCGCATCGCGGGCCATCGTGCCGAGCGGGTGCTCCTCGATCATGCGCACGAAGAAGCCGGCGGCGGCCTCCGTGACGGCGAGCAGGCGATCGCGCTCGAGGCGGGCCTGGCGGTGCGCGCCCTCTTCGCGCGCGTCCTCGCTCGTGACCTCGATGCCGGCGCGCTCCGCGAGGAAGCGCGCGGCCTCGACGAAGCTGCGGCCCTCGAGCTTCATCACGAACGCGAAGCAGTCGCCGGAGACTTGGCACCCGAAGCAGTGGAAGAACTGGCGATCGGGGTGGACGTGGAACGACGACGTCTTCTCGGCGTGGAACGGACAGAGACCCTTGAACTGCGAGCCGACGCGCTTGAGCGCGACGTACTCGCCGATCAGCGCCACGACGTCGGTCCGCTCGCGGATCTCCGCGATCTTGTCGTCGCCGATCACGTGACCGGGGACTGTGCGGGAGACCGGGAGCGGCGGCAACGAGGGCGCGACCGGGCCCGGGCACTATGTGATCATCGGTGGGCGGCGTGGCGCACCAGCATTCGCACGACGATCACTCGCACCCGCCCGGTCACGGGCATGCGCACGATCACGCCCGCTCCGCGCCGACGCGCGCGCTCGGGATCGCGTTCGTCCTGACCGCGGGCTTCATGGTGGTCGAGGCCGCGGCGGGCCTGGTGTTCGACAGCCTCGCGCTGCTCTCCGATGCGGGGCACATGCTCGCCGACGCCGGCGCGCTGGCGCTCGCCCTCGCGGCACAGCGGATGGCGGAGCGACCGCGCACGCGCCAGCAGACGTTCGGGTTCCGGCGCGCGGAAACGCTCGCCGCGCTCGCGAACGCGGCGGCCCTCGGGGCCAGCTCGGTGATCATCGTGATCGAGGCGCTGCGCCGGTTCCGCGAGCCGCACGAGGTGCAGGGCGGCTGGATGCTGGTGGTCGCGACGATGGGCCTCGGGGTCAACCTCGCGTCGGCATGGGTGCTCTCGCGCGGGCGCGACAGCGCCAACGTCAACGTGCGCGCCGCGCTCGCGCACGTGCTCGCGGACGCCGCGGGCTCGGTCGCGGCGATGCTCGCGGGCGCCGCGATCCTGCTCGCGGGATGGGTGTGGGCGGACGCGGCGAGCTCGCTGTTGATCGCGGTGCTGATCGCGTTCGCGTCGTGGCGCCTGGTGCGCGCGGCGTCGCGGGTGCTGATGGAGAGCGCGCCGGCGGGGCTCGACGTCGCGGCGCTGGAGCGGACGATCCTCGAGACGCGGGGCGTCGCGACCCTGCACGACCTGCACGCGTGGACGATCGAGGAGGGCTTCGACGCGGTGACGGTGCACGTCGTGATCGAGCCGGGCACGCACGGGGTGGAGGTCGCCGAGGAGGTGTCGAGGCGCGTGCGGCGCGCGCACGGCGTCGAGCACGTGACGGTGCAGCCCGAGGCGCCCGATCCCTCGCGGCAGCTGGTTCCCGCGGAGGCGCTCACGCGTCCCAGGAAATGACGCCGCTTCAGATCAGAGAGATGGGCTCGCCCGTTCCGGAACGCGCGAGGCGGCGGAAGCTGACGGCGAGGATGCGCTCGCCCTCGCCGAGCACGAGCGCGCCGTAGCGGCACTTCTCGACGAGCTGACCCTCGTGATCGCGATCGTGGCGATCGCGGTACCGCACCGGATCTCCTTCGCTCATCGCGGCGAAGCGGCGGGCGTCGGCGGCGACCGCGTCGAGCTCGGGATGCGGCGCCGAGCCGGCGGGCTCGCACGCGGCGGCCGTGACGCGCTGGAAGCGGCCCTCGCCGATCCACACGTCGCGCTCCGACGTCGACGTGAACACGACGACGCCC
>JALYRN010001017.1 GCA_030855295.1 Myxococcota bacterium
ATCGCGGCCAGCCGGCGCCGCAGGATCGGCAGCACGCCGCGTGCGATCGCGCCGATCGCCACGAAGTCGCCGGCGCGCGCCGCGATCGCCGCCTCGGCATGCTGGCAGGCCTCCTCGACCTCGACGTCACCGACCGCCTGTGCGGCGCCCTTGAGCGTGTGGAACGCGCGCCGGAGCTCGAGCGAGATGCGTCCGCGCTCGGGCTCGGGAGCGCCCTCGAGACGAGCCGCCGCCGTGTCGATCGACGTCGACACGTCCTCGAGCTCGTCCCGGAAGATCGCGCGCAGCTCGTCGTCGCTCATCGTCCCATCTCTGCGTCGCGCCGAGCCGCCCTCACACGCGGTACTGCCGGGTCGCGTCGCGCAGTCGATCGCTCAGCGCGCCGAGATCCCGCGCGGCGCGCTCGGTCTGCCGCGAGGCCTCGACCGACTGCGTCGAGGCCTGGTTGATCGAGTGCATCGCCTGCGCGATCTGCGAGACGCCGGTCACCTGCTGCTGCGAGGTCGTCGCGATCTGCTGCGCGGCGCCGGCCGACTCCGAGATCACGCCCGCGAGCTGCTCGATGCGCCCGCCGGCCTCGCGCGCAGTGCGCACCGCGTCGGTGACCGCCTTGCCGCCCTGCTCGGTGACCAGCACCGCCTGGGTCGTCGACTTCTCGATCTCGGCGAGGATGCCTCTCACCTGTACGGTGGCGCGCTTGCTCTGCTCGGCAAGGCTCCGCACCTCCTGCGCGACCACCGCGAAGCTGCGGCCGTGCTCGCCCGCGCGCGCCGCCTCGATCGCGGCGTTGAGCGCCAGCAGGTTGCTCTGCTCGGCGAGGTCGCCGACCGTGCTCACGATCTGACCGACGCGCTGCGCCTGCTCCGAGAGCCCGAGGATGCGCTCGGCGATCGCGCCCATCTGCGACTGCACTCGCTCCATCGCGGCGATGCTCGCGTCGACGGCGGCGCGGCCCGCGTCCGAGGCGTCGACACTGCGCCGCGCCGAGTCGGCGACCTCGCGCGCGCGCTCCGAGCTGGTGCGCGAGGTCTGCGTCAGCTCGTCGACGGTCGAGACCGTCTCGGTGACCGCCGCCGCCGCCTCGGCCGCGCTCGCGCTCTGCTCCTGCGAGGTCGCCATCAGCTCCGCGGTCGCGCTCGCGAGCGATCCCACCGCCTCCGTCACGCCGGACGTCATCTTGCGGAGCGCTTCGCCCATCGACGCGAGGTCGCGACCGAGCAGCGCGAGCTGCGCCTCTCCCTCGGGCACCACGTTCCCCGTCAGATCGCCGCGCGCGACATTCCCCACGAACGCGCCGTACTTCGCGACGGCACGCGCGAGCTCGTCCTTCTCGAGCCGCTGCGCCTCCGCGCTCTGCTGCTCGGACGAGACCTTCCGCTCGATCGTCTCCGCCATCGAGTCGAACGCGGTGGCGAGATCCGCGATCTCATCGGTGCCCCGGACGTGCGCGCGCCGCGAGAGATCACCGGCCGCCACCGCGCGGGCCGCGCTCGCGACCTCCTGCACGCGCCTCGCGATGTTGCGCTGGAGCAGCAGCCCCAGGACGAGCGCGAGAAAGGCCGCCAGCACCGTCGCCGCGAAGGTCTTGGCCCGCGCGTCCTCGAGGGTCTCCACCGCCGCGCGGTAGCGCGCCGTCGATGCATCCGCGGTCTCTCGGATCAGCGTCTCCAGCTCTTCGAGCGCGCGGCGATAGTGCGGCGCGACGTGCTCGCGCAGCGCCGCGACCGCCACCGGCGCGGGGCTCGTGCGGCTGACCGAGAGGAATCGCTCCGCGCGCGCGCGCCTCCAGTCGCGGATGTTCGCGCGGATCCGGCGCACGCGCGCGAGGCGAGGATCCCCGGGCTCGATCGTTCCCTCCAGCGCGTCGAGTGACTCGTCGAGCGCCACGTCGTACTGCTCGATCTCCTGCTCGATGACGTCGAGCTGCTCGGGGTCGTCGATCGACGCGTGGGCGAAGTGTCGCGCGCGGACGCGCTCGGCGAGCACGCCGGCGTCGCCCGAAGCGCGCATCGAGGCGACGCCGCGGTCGTGCAGCGCGACGAGGGCCCGCTCGATCTGCGCGTCGCGATAGCCGCCGTAGACCGCGAGCGCGATCGTGCACGCCACCACCGCGGCGAACCCCGACATGATCTTGAATCCGACCGATCCACGCATTCACATCACCTGCGATCCTGGCTCCGAAGCCATTTCCATCTATCGACGTACCGAGCGCGGCCCGACGTCGATCGTCAGGCGCGGGCTCACGAGCAGCGCGGGCAGATCGAGGACGATGCGGCCGTCCTCGGTCACTCCGCGCACCAGCGCGCGCGCTGCATGCCCCATCGTGTCCGGCGCGGGCCGCAGCATCGCGTCCTGCGGCAGGTCGTCGTCCTCGATCGCGTCGACCGCGAGCGCAGGCTCGCCGGGCGCGTCGAGCACGAGCAGACGGGTCGTCTCCGGCAGGTGCGAGAGCGGCAGCCCGAGCAGCACGCGCAGGTGGAACACCGGGATCGCCCGACCACGTCGCGCGGTGAGGCCCGCGACGTGCGCCTCCGCGAAGGGGATCGGCGTCAGCACCGCGAGCGGTGCGATCGCGAGCGCGGCCTCCGCCGAGACGAGCACGCGGTCGCTGCCGATCGTCAGACGAAGCGCGCTGTGCCGCGCCCGCACGAGCGGCGCGACGGGCTTCGCGAGCTCGGCGGCGCGTGCCTCGAGCAGCGCCTCGAGAGCCTCGTCGCGTTCGGAGCCGGGTTCGCTCACGGCGAGCCCTCCTTCGATCGTGCGCGCTCGATCCGCCGCTCGATCGCATCGAGCAGGGCCAGCACGGTGGCACGGCTGGTCTCGGGCAGCAGCTCGAGCGTCGCGTCACGGGGCAACAGCGCGGCCGCGCGACGAGCGCTCCGGACGTGCCGGCGCGCGCGCTCGTGATCT
>JALYRN010001018.1 GCA_030855295.1 Myxococcota bacterium
GATCGCGCCTGGCGCTTTCGCTCCGCCTCGCGCTTGCGCCGTGCGCGACGCGTGACGCGCTCCACCTGCTCGGGCGTCGGCTCGCGCAGCGCGCCCACCGCCTGCAGCGCGACCGCCATCCCCCACGCGAGCAGCGGCCAGTAGAACCACCAGCCGCCGCCGCTCAGGAGATCGATCAGGAACAGCCCCGAGTTGACGACGAGCCACGTCATCACGTGCGACACGAAGCGCCGCTTGCGCGCCGCGCTCCACTGCTCGACCGCGAGCCGATCCTGCCGCGTCTCCGCGAGCGATGACGCCGCCTCCTCGACCGCGCTGGTGTCGATGCCGGCCTCGCGCGCCGCCGCGACGAGCTCGTCGTGCGTCAGCGCCTCGCCGCCCTGCTCGTGCGTGCGCTCGGCGGCGCGGCGGAGGATCTCCTCGACCTCGTCGCGCGAGTACTGGGGCCTGCCGCGCTCGTCCGACATGCTCTGTTCGTGGGGCCGCGGTCGCGGCATGTCTGCGGGGGAGCCGGCTCGCCGGGGATCGATCGGGATGACCGACCCATTTTCCTACCACGCGAGGCCCGTCAGCACATCCCGCCGTTGACCCCGATCACCTGCCCGGTGATGTACGCCGCCGCGTCACTGCACAGGAACGCGACGATCCCCGCGACGTCCTCGGGCGTCCCGATGCGCCGCATCGGGATGTGCTCGATCACCTTGTCGAGCGGCGTTCCCTGCGCGAGCGCGCTCTGGAACATCTCCGTCTCGATCGGCCCCGGTGCGACGGCGTTCACCGTGACCTTGCGCTTCGCCATCTCCTGCGCGAGCGCCTTGGTCGCACCGATCAGCCCGGCCTTCGCGGCCGAGTAGTTCACCTGCCCGCGGTTGCCGATCACGCCCGAGACGCTCGCGATGTTGACGATGCGCCCCCACCGCGCGCGCACCATCGGCATCACCAGCGGCTGGGTCACGTTGTAGAAGCCGTCGAGCGTCGTGCGCGTGACGGATCGCCACTGCTCGAGCGACATCCCCGGGAACGGCGCATCCGCGGTGACGCCCGCGTTGTTCACCAATACACCAATCGGCGAACCCTCGAGCAGCTTCGCCATCGCGGCGGCGCTCACCTCCGCGTCGGCGATGTCGAAGCGGCAGAGCTCGGCGCGCCCGCCTTCGCTCTCGATCGCCTCCTTCACCGCGCGCGCCGCGTCGTCGCTCGAGCGGTACTGCACGATGACCGGGTACCCCGCTCGCGCGAGCGACCTCGCGATCGCCGCGCCGATGCCGCGGCTCGCCCCCGTGACCAGCGCCCTCGGCTTGTCGGTCATCGCGCCATCTCCGCCGTGCCCATCGCGACGTTGATGGTGCCCTTCGCGATCGTCTCACCGCCGCGCAGCAGCACGCACTCGTATTGCGCCGCAGGCGGCATCGACATGACCTGCGTCACCCGGATCTCGAGCTCGTCGCCGACCGCGATGCGCGGCTCGACGAGCTCGAGCTTGCGCGTGCCGAGCAGCGCGCCCGAGGCGAAGCCGCTGCCGCGCGAGAGCCCCAGGTAGCCGAAGTGCGCCGCGGCCGTCTGCGCGAAGAGCTCGAGCGCGACCAGGGTCGTGATCCCGCCGTCCTCGACGAACAGGTCGCCGGAGCGGAGGGTCTTGGTGCAGGTCGCCTCGGTATCGGTGCACGCGATCATGCGATCGAGCAGCAGCATCGGCGCTCGGTGCGGCATGAAGGCGGTCAGCGGCGGGAACGCGTCGCCCATCGCCGCGGATCTACCACAAACACGGGCGGAGCGAGCGAGGGTGGGAGGAGGTCGCCGGCGGGACGTACATTACGGCTCGGAGGCCCCGCGATGACCGACTTCACGCCCTGGATCCGCCCCACGCTCTACGGTCCGTTCGTCACGACGTGGGGGCTCGCGACGCTGCTCTCGCTGACGCAGGGCTTCGCGCTCGTGCTCCCGAACGGCGAGCGGATCGACAACTGGGTCGCGCTCCTGTTCTCGGTGAGCTTCTACGCCGCGATGGTCGTCGTCGGGCTGCTCGCCGCCGATCTCGCGCTGCTCCGCGCCAGGCTGCGCAAGCTGCCGACGAACGGCCGCGCGTGGATGTCGTCGCTGCTCGCGCCGATCGCGGTGTACGCGGTCTGGATGATCTTCGGGTGGGGCGACGAGGACAGCTCGATCCCCGCGGTCGTGCTCTCGATCGCGTGGCCCTTCGTCGGCGCGCCGCTCGCGCTCCGATGGATGTTCGGCGAGCGCGCCTGACCGGCACGAGTGCTCGCCCCGGAGGGCGCGCACGGGAGCGCGCTCGGCGCGCGGACGGAAGCGCCCGGAGCGGGCGAGCCGATTGACGACAGGAGTGCTCGCCCGGAGGGCGCGCACGGGAGCGCGCTCGGCGCGCGGACGGAAGCGCCCGGAGCGGGCGAGCCGATTCTCAGCCTACGCGCCGTAGACGATCACGCCCGACGCGCAGCGCGTGCCCTCGCGCGCGATCTCGAAGCGCACCTGGGTCTCGCCCTCGCCGAGGCCCGGCCCGCGCTCGAGCACGAGGTCGAGCACGTCGCCGGGCCGGATCACCGACTCGAACTTCACGCGCGCGATCCGCTTCTCGCGCCCGAGCTCACCGAACACCTCGCGCCCCCGACGATGCGCGAGCGCGACCAGCTGCGCGATCCCCGGCAGCATCGGATTGCCCTCGAAGTGCCCCTCGAAGTACCGGAGATCCTGGGGCACCGCGGCGCGCAGGTGCGCTCGGGTGTCGGTGACCTCCACGCGCTCGACGACGAAGTCTTCGCTCATGTCCGCGCGAGCCTACCCGATCCGGCGCGTGCATCGACTCCGGGCGCTTCCGTCCGCGCGCGCAGCGCGCGCTCCCGTGCGCGCCCTCCGGGGCGAGCACTCCTGTAGGCAATCGGCTCGCC
>JALYRN010000186.1 GCA_030855295.1 Myxococcota bacterium
GTGGTGCACGGCGGCGCGGGCGCTCCGCCGCGCGATCTCGATCCCGCGGAGCGCCGCTCGTACGTGGCGGCGCTCGCGGGCGTGCTGCGCGACGGATGCCGCGCGCTCGAGCAGGGGAGCGCCAGCGTGGAGGTGGTCGAGGCCGCGGTGCGCACGCTCGAGGACGATCCGCGCTTCAACGCGGGCCGCGGCGCGGTGCTCACGGCCGCGGGCACGCACGAGCTCGACGCGAGCATCATGGACGGACGCGATCTCTCGTGCGGCGCGGTCGCCGCGGTGCGGACGGTGCGCAACCCGATCTCGCTCGCGCGCGCGGTGATGCGGCAGACGCCTCACGTGCTGCTCGCGGGCGACGGCGCGGAGGCGTTCGCGCGCGAGATCGGAATGGAGCCGGTGGAGAATTCGTACTTCACGACCGACCGACGCAGCGAGCAGCTGCGGCGCTGGCGCGAGGAGGAGCACGGCACCGTCGGCGCGCTCGCGCTCGATCGCGAAGGGCACCTCGCGGCGGCCACCTCGACGGGCGGCCTGATGGGCAAGCGCTGGGGGCGGGTCGGCGACTCGCCCATCATCGGCGCGGGCACCTACGCGGACGATCGCACCTGCGCGGTGTCGTGCACCGGCACCGGCGAGGAGTTCATCCGTCACGGGGTGGCGCGCGCGATCTCGGCGCGCATGGAGCTCGCAGGAGAGAGCGTGACGCAGGCGACCGACGCGCTGGTGCGGCGCACGCTGCGTCCCGGCGACGGCGGTGCGATCGCGCTCTCGCACGACGGCGAGGTGGCGATGGTCTACACGACCGGGGGCATGTTCCGGGGGCGCTGCGGCCCGGGCGGCGAGCTCGACGTGCGCATCTGGGAGGACGCCGAGGAGCTGCCGCCTGCCGAGTGATCGGCCCGCGACGCTGGCGGGTTGCCGGTGCTCTCCGGTCCTATGTCGCAGTGCATGGACTTCGATGGCTTCACCGCGATCCCGATCGAGAACGGCGGCACCGAGCTGATCGTGGTGCCCGCGCTCGGCGCGAAGATCGCGTCCCTGCGGATGGCAGGTCGCGAGTGGCTCTGGAAGAGCGACGTGATCCCGTACCGCACGCCGATCGAAGGCGCGTCGTACGTCGAGACCGCCGACAGCGGCAGCTTCGACGAGTGCTTCCCGACCGTCGGTCCGTGTGTCGTGCCGCAGAGCGTCATGGGGCTCGGCGGTCTCGTGCTCCCGGATCACGGCGAGCTCTGGTCGCAGGCGCCCGAGGTCGCGCGGCGCGACGGATCGCTGACCGCGACCTGGCGCGGACGGCGCCTGGCCTACGTGCTGACCCGCGACCTTCGAATCGCGAACGACGGTGGCGTGACGATGGACTACGAGCTGACGAACGTGGGCACCGGCAGGATGCCGTTCCTCTGGTCGTCGCACCCGCTGCTGCCGCTCGACGAGGGCACACGCATCGAGCTGCCCGAGGGCTCACGGGTGCGCGTCGACGCGCAGCACGGGATCGACCTGGGCGGCCCGCTCGCGGAGCACCGGTGGCCGCGGCTGGCGAGCGCCGACGGTGAGGTGGATCTCTCGCGGCCGGCGGCGCTCGGCCGGAGCTACGCGTGCAAGCTCTTCCTCGATCCGCTCGAGGGGCGCGCCGCCGTCGTGCAGGAGGGCGCGCGTCTGGAGGTCCGCTTCGACCTCGCGCAGGTGCCGTCGTTCGGGCTCTGGGTGAACTGGGGAGGCTGGACGCCGTTCGAGGGCGGCACGCCGTACCGCAACCTCGCGTTCGAGCCGTGCATCGGGGCGCCCGATGGGCTCGACGATGCGCTCGGCGCCTGGAAGAGCGCGCACTGGCTCCCGCCCGACCAGACGAGGCGCTGGTCGCTGTCGTGGACCGCACGCGCGCTCCGCTGAGTCAGCAGGAGTGCTCGCCCCGGAGGGCGCGCACGGGAGCGCGCGCCGCGCGCGCGGACGGAAGCGACCGGAGCGGGCGAGCCGATCAATCCGCGCGCGCGGACGGAAGCGCCCGGAGCGGGCGAGCCGATTCTTGGAGCAGCGTGACCTCGGATCACGGGCCGACGATCACGTCCAGGCGGCAGGCGCTCTGGCCGAGGTGACCGTCGCGCACGACGAGCCACAGCGTCTGCGGGCCCGGCGCCGTCGGTGCTCGCCACGTCGTCTCGCGCTCGGGCGGGCGCGTGGTGTGCTCGCCGATCGCGCCGGCGGTCGCGAACCAGGTGTAGTACGCGTTCTCGCTCGCGGTCGTCAGACCGCCGGTGTAGTCGAACACCGGAAAGGTCTCGATCCACGGCTCGATCTCGACGCCCTCGGGCAGCGTCGGCGCGAGCTCGATCTCGGCGCCGGGCGCGACCTGCGGCGTCGCTCCGTCGATCGCGACGCACGTGAAGCGCTCGCTGTCGGAGAGCACGATCTCGGTCTCGCCGAAGCGGAAGGTCGGCGACGGCGGGTTCGTCGTCGGCGTCGCGCGCGTGGTCATCGCGACGCGCTTGTACGCCGACGCCACGACCTCGCCGCTGGCGTCGAGCACATCGACCTCGACGAAGTACGCGAGCCCCGCGGTGGCGAGCACGCCCTCGACGAGCGCGGGGTCGAACGCGCCGAGCATCGCGAGCGAGCGCACCATCTCGATCAGCGCCTGGGTCCGCTCGCCGCGCACGACGTAGGGCTCGCCGAGCGCGAGCGTCTGCAGGGCGCAATCGGGCCGGCCGGGCACCTCGATGCCGCGGAACCCGCTCGCGCGCAGCACGTCCTGCACGCTCAAGCACGACTGCCAGCGCAGCGTCAGCGGTCGGGCGACGTCCTCGGGGATCGAGATCATCGCGTCGACCACGACGTCGACGCCGGGCGCGACCTCGGGCGGCTCGGCGACCACCGCGAGCACGCGCGGCGTCACGACGATGCTCGGCGGATCGAGCCCCTCGGTGCACCCGACGAGCGCGAGCACCACGACAGCGAGCGATCGGAGATCGTGGTGCATCACGGGTCGTAGGCTGCGCGGATGCCGATCGTGCCGAGGATCGGGATGCCGGGGAGAGGAACGCTGCGCTCGTAGTCGTACTGGTAGACCACGCCTTCGGAGTTCTGCGCGTAGTAGACGTTCAGCACGTCGAGGTAGATCGTGCCGCGCACGATGTTGTCGATGTTGAAGTCGCGATCGATCCGCACGTCGAGCTGGTGATAGATCGGCAGGCGCTCGCGCGCATCGGTGACGTTGGGCGCGTAGCCGTTGCGGTCCGCGTCGAACCGGCCGCCCTCGATCACCGAGGTGGGCCGTCCGGTCGCGAGCGTGAAGCGCGCGCCGAAGCGCCAGCCGTCGAAGTAGTAGCTGCCGACCAGGTTGAGCACGTGCTCCTGATCCTGGTTGAAGAGCTGCCAGTTGCCCTCGGTGTCGACGCGCTCGCTGCGCGAGAGCGTGTACGAGATCCACGCATAGAGCCCCTCGTCGACGGGGCGCCGGATCAGCACCTCGAGGCCGTACGCGCGGCCCTCCTGATCGGCGCGGAAGAACTCGCGCCGCGGCATGCCGTCGGGTCCCGGCACGAGGCTCTGCGAGAAGCGCGCGATGTCGAACATGTGCGAGTAGAAGCCGTTGACCTCGACGTCGATCTGGAACGGGAGATCGACCTCGGTCCCCGCCGAGGTCTGCCACGCGCGCTGCGGGCCGAGCGACGGGTTGCCGCCGGTCGAGATGGTCTGGATCGCGAGCGGCGGCTGCGTGAAGAGGCCGGTGCCCGCCTTGATCATCACCTCGGGGATGATCTGCCAGCGCGCGACGAGGCGCGGATCCGCGGCGAGGATCGTGGTCGTGCCGTAGCGCAGGAGATCGAGGCGCACGCCCGCGCTGATCTCGATGGGATCGAAGCGCAGCACGCCCTCGAGGTACGCGCCCGGCGCGCCGCGCGCGGCGGCGGAGCGCAGCGTGATCAGCTGCGGATCGAAGACCGGCCGCGGGTACTCGCCGAGGCCGGTCGGCGCCGGCGCGGTGACGTCGATCTGCGTGGACGTCCCCGCGAGATCGAGGCCCGTGTTCACCGTCAGCCAGGGCGCGAGGTTGAGCGCGAGGTCCATGCGCAGGCCGGTGTTGTAGGTCTGCAGCGCGAAGCTCTGCTCGGCCTGGCCGACCGCGCGGCTGCCGAAGAACGTTCCGTCGCGCCCGACCGTGCCCGCGACCGACAGCGTGGAGCCGCCGCCGAGGCGCCACGCGAAGCGCGCGATCATGCGCTGGAAATTGATCCCGATCGCGGTGTTGGTGCCCTCGGACGTCACGCCGCCGCCGATCGCGCCCGACTGATCGAGCGTGTCGTCGGAGCCGAAGAGGAAGATCGACGCGCTGAAGCCCGAGTCCCAGCGGTACTGCGCGCGCAGCTGGTAGTCGGTGTACTGCAGCGAGAGGCCCTGGATGAAGAGCGGGATCAGCAGCTCGTAGTACGAGCGGCGGAAGCCGAGCGCGATCGTGCCGCGCCCTTCGTCCCACGGCACGATCACCGTCGCGGCGGCGCGCAGCGCGTCCACCGAGAGCTCGACGAAGGGGCCGCGGGTCTCGGGCACCGTCGTGTCGACCGCGATCAGGCCGCCGCTGAAGCGGCCGTACGAGAGCGGATAGTTGCCCGGATAGAAGCGCAGGCGCTCGACGAACGCGGTGGGGATCACCGCGGGCCCGAACCCGAAGTGATAGAGGATCGGGATCGGGAAGCCGTCGACGAGGAACCCGGTGTTGTTGAAGTTCGCGCCGCGGACGACGAAGAAGCCGATGCCGAACGGCGAGCGCGACACGCCGGGCAGCGCCGAGACGACGCGCAGCGGCTCGCCGAAGGTGCCGGGGACGGTGCTGAGCTCGGCGCCCGTGAGCGTGATGCGGCTGACCGCGCCGGGCTCGGGGCGCTCGACGATCGCTCTCGCGCCGAACGCTTCCACACTGGCCGCAGTCGCGGCACTTGCTTCCGCACTGGCCGCAGTCGCGGCACTTTCGGTTGGGTCTCGGGGGGTCGGGGGCTGGTTCGGGTCGCTCTGCTCCGGAGCGGTCGCTGCGCTCTCGTCGGGGGGCGGGGGCTCGGGGAGCTGGATGCGGTAGCGGAAGCGGATGCGGGCGGGGATCGGGACGCCGTCTCGGGTGGCGGGCTCGAAGCGCATCGCGCGCGCTGCCTCGAGCACGCTCGCGTCGACGTCGTCGCGCAGCGGAGTCGCGATCTCGGCGTCGCTCACGGTGCCGTCGGGCGCGATCGTGATCACGAGCTCGACCGACGCGTCCTCGGGCAGCGGCTCGGCGCCTTGCTCGAGCTCGACCGGCGGCGACTCCAGCAAGCGGGGCGGTGTCAGCACCGGCCGTGGCGCGGCCTCCTCCGGGACGCCGGCGTCCTGCGCCGCGACCACCCGCGGCGCGAGCGAGATCGCGACCGCGAGCATCGCGATCGCGACGCCGAGCTCCCGCGTTCCTGGGACGAGAGACCGCACGCGACGTTCTTACGATCGTTCGCGCGTCACGGCCCGACGTTCGACCACGCGGGGTCTCCGTCGATCAGCTGCGTGATCCAGGCGCCCACCGTGCGGCCCTCGACCGTCGTGCGCGACAGGTCGTACGGGATGAACGTGTGTCCGTCGCCGCGCGCATAGAACGTGTGGACGTTCGCGCTCGACGCCACGATCTCGTCGCGGAAATTCAGGATCCCCGCCTCGAACATCTCGGCCGACATCGACGACGGGAAGTTGCAGCGCGGGCTCAGCCCGTACCCGTAGAACGTGCGGAACGTTCGATCCGCCGTGTTCGAGAGGAACCCGAAGCGGCGCTCGGGATACTTCGCCGACAGATAGCTCCACAGCGCCGAGAGACCGCCGCCGTCCTCCGCCGCGCACTGCGGGCAGTCGGCGGGCGGCGTGAGCCCCCAGAGGTCGCGCGCGATCGTCTGCAGGCACGGCCGCAGGTACTCGTCCCCGAGCACCGGCCCCGAGTCGTCGAGCAGATGCACCGGCGTGCACCCGAACGCGTGCTGCACCTGATCGTAGTTCGCGAACGCGCCGAGCCCGCCCGCGCTCGCGCCGCTCAGGAGCACCATCTCCGAGCCGCCGAAGGTCGGCACCAGCCGCCGCAGGTAGTGCTGCACGTTGAGGTAGCCGACCTGCTCGCGGCCCTCGAAGCCGTCGACGTTCGTGCCCGAGTGCGCGTCGCCGCTGCAGTACGGCACGTACACGAAGGTCCAGTCGCGCATCGGGTTGTTCTCGTCGCCGCGGCGGAAGATGCCGTAGGTGTCGAGCTGTCCCGCCGCGCCCGAGAGCTGACCGCTCCCGAAGCCGCCCTGCCCTGCGACGCCCGAGCACGTGATCGTGTCGAAGCACGCGCCGCCGCCCTCGAGGTAGATCACGACGCGCTCGGTGCCCGACGGCGAGAGGTTCACGCCGATGCCGGTCGACGATCCGTTCATGCAGTGCGCGTCGGGGAACGGCACGAAGGTCCAGCTCCCCGCCGTCAGATCCGTGATCGGCTCGCCCTCGCCGTCGATGCTCCAGGTGTCGCACGCGCCCGCGTCGGCGATCGTCAGCGGACCGCCGTCGCGACCTGCGTCCTCGATCATCGAGAGCGCCGCGTCGGCCCCAGCGTCGCTCTCGACGGGAACTGGCTCGCCGCACGCCGCGAGCGAGAGCGCCAGCACGAGCGACCAGACCTCAACAGAAGCGAAGCACGAGTGTCCACGCAGCATCGGACGACCTCCCGGACGGCGGAACGGTATCAGACGACGCAAGCCCTCCCGCGCATCAGGGCCCGACGCTCTGCCAGCCGTCGGCGCCGTCGAGCATGCGCTGCACCCACTCGCCCAGCGTGATCCCGCCGGCGACCGGCGTCTCGAACCCGCCGATCAAGAACGTGTGCGCGTCGCTCTCGACGTAGAACGTCGCAGCGTTCGGGAACGGCGCGAGCGCGCGATCGCGCAGATCGACGAGGCCCTCCTCGAACACCTCGGACGACAAGCGCGCGCCCGACCGACAGTCGCGCGTGATCCCCGCGCCGTAGAAGCTGCGGATCGTGCTGTCGGCGGTGTTCGACAGCAGCGCGAAGCGGCGATCCGGGTACTTCGTCGCGAGATACGGCCACAGCGCCGCGAGCCCGCCGCCATCCGGCATCGTGCACTGCGGACAGTCCGCCGGCGGCACGATCCCCCACAGCTCGCGCGTCAGCGACTGCAGGCAGGGCCGCAGGTAGTCGTCCTCGAGGATCGGCCCCGAGTCGTCGAGCAGGTGCACCGGCGAGCACCCGAACGCCTGCTGCACCTGATCGAAGTTCGCCAGCGCGCCGAGCCCGCCCGCGCTCGCGCCGGTCAGGAGCACCATCGCGGGGTCGCGGAAGGTCGGCACGATCCGCCGCAGATCGTGGGTGACGTTGGAGAACCCGACGTGCTCGCGGCCGCCGAAGCCCGCCGCGTTCGTTCCCGCGTGGGCGTCGCCGGTGCAGTACGGGATGTAGACCTGGTTCCAGTCGCGCGCCGGGTTGCTCTCGTCCTCGCGTCGGAAGATCCCGTATCCCGAGAGCACGATCGAGGTCACCTCGAGCGTCTCGGCGTCGTAGCCGCGACCGCCCGCCACCGATGCGCACGAGGTCTCGTCGAAGCACGCCCCGCCGCCCTCGAGATAGATCACCAGCCGATCGGATCCGGTCGGCGAGAGGTTCACCGCGAACCCGGTGGACGAGCCGTTCGCGCAGTGCGCCTCGGGCACGTCGACGAAGATCCACTCCCCGGGCACGAGCCCCGCGATCGGCTCGCCCTCGTCGGTCAGCCCCCACGTGTCGCAGGTGCCGGCATCGATCTCGAACGCACCGCCGTCGCGCCCCTCGATGCGCCCGGCGTCGAAGGGTGGCAGCACCTCGCGGTGCGCATCGACCGCGGCTCCTGCGTCCGCGGGCGCGATGGGCGCGCTCTCGCCGCACGCGGCCAGCAGCAGCGACGAGAGGATCAGGAGACGCGTGCCTGGAGCGATCCGCCGGTCCATCCCCACCTCCGAAGCCAAGGCGCGAAGGCTACCAGACGATCGACCGATCAGCCCCCGTCCCCCGATCGGCGGGCGCGCCCCTCGAGCGCCGCGTGCTCGGCGCTCCACCGCTCGTCGAAGTACTTCCGATCGAGCGTGAGCTTCGTCGCCGCCGCCACGTGGAGCGCCGCCTCGCGATGCGCGCCGTGCTCGAGCCACGCCTGCAGCTCGGGCTGGAACGCGCGCAGCTGCGCCTCGCCCTTCCACGCGAGCACCGCGTCGTCCGCGCCTCGCACGCAGCCCCACTCCACGGCCCAGCTCGCCTGCGCGAGCGTCAGCCGCTCCTCCTGCATCAGCACGCGCTCGAGCGTGCGCAGGCGGCCGGCGTGCGTCGGATCGAAGAGGGGCAGCTCGCGCGCGTAGAGCACCGCGTTGTGGAAGTACTCGGCGACCGTGACCAGCGCCTCGAGCTTCAAGCGCTCGACCATGCGGTAGAGCAGCTCGAGCACGCGCTCGCCGATCCCGAGCCCCGGCGCCTCCTGCCCCGGGAAGCGCGGCCGGTCGGGCGTGAACGATGCCAGCGGGCTCTGCAGCAGGAGCCAGTCGACGGTGAGCACGTCGTAGGCGGTGCCGAGCGGCGGGCTGTTCACCAGCTCGGGAACGATCCGAGGATGCGGCACCAGACGGTCGCGCCGCACCGCGAGCTCGATCAGGCGATGGCGCACGCTCGCGTCGCCATCGGCCGCGGCGCGACCGAACACCAGCAGCGTGTGGCGATCACCGGTCGCGCGGGTCTCGAGCTCGAACGAGCCGTAGCCGCGCTGCTCCAGCGCGCTCGCGATGCCGTAGCGCGCCATCGCGAGCCGGATGCCCTCGTCTCCGTAGAAGTCGAGGAAGCGGCGCCCCGCGTCCTTGTCGAGCAGGTCGCGCTCGCTGACCCCGAGCGCGTCGTCGAGCGACGAGCGCATCAGATCGACGTGGCTCAGCGAGCGAGCGACCGAGCGAAATTCTCGTGCGTACCGGGTCACGCTCCTGTCAGCGTAGTCGCGGAGCGGTCACTCGACGATCTCGAACAGGGTCGCGCGACAGAACGGCGGCAGCATCGAGACGTCCACGGCCGCGCACTCCTCGGCGGTGTCGATCGACTGCGCCCAGGGAATGCACTGATCGACGATCTGTCTGGGGTCGGAGACCTGCTGGACGATGTGACAGCCCCGCTCGCCCGTGCTCGGGTGCACGACGCCGTACTCGATCGGGATCGAGCAGCGAACGAGCATCGCGTTGATCTCGTCGACGTACTCCTGGCAGAGGCTCTGCGGGGTGCGGCACCCGGAGACCGCGAGCGCACAGGACAACAGCGCGACGGCTGGGAGCAGTGGGTGGATGGGTCTCATGGGGCGACCGTCGCCGATGAGGCGGCGTTCCGCAACCCGAGTTGCGCGGGCTTGTCGTGACTTTCGAGGGCTCGTACAACTCGGCCCGATGAGATCCGCCGCGCTCGCGCTCGCGCTCGGCTCGCTGGTCCTCGCGATCGCGGCTCGCGCG
>JALYRN010001019.1 GCA_030855295.1 Myxococcota bacterium
GACGACCATCGTCATCGGCGGTCGTCGTCGCGCAGCGCCAGGATCCGCTTCGCCGGCAGCCGAGATCCCGAGGCCTGCTTGCGCACGCGGGCCCGGCCGAGGAGCTCCTCGACAGGCGGCCGTCGGGCGAGCTCGATCAGCTCCGCGCGCAGGTGCTCCTGGAGCGACCTCCCCGAGCTCGCGGCGCGCGCAGCGAGCTCGTCACGCACCTCGCTCGGGACGTTCCGAATCGTGATCGAGATCGACATAGCAGCAGCAATTTGCATGCTGTGCATGCAGACTGCAAGCGCTTCCGTCCGCGCCCTGCGGGGCGAGCACTCCTGTAGGTGATCGGCTCGCCCGCTCCGGGCGCTTCCGTCCGCGCGCGCAGCGCGCGCTGCCGTACGCGCCCTGCGGGGCGAGCACTCCTGTAGGGGGTTGGGTCAGGGCGCGTCGAGCCAGTGCATGCTCATCCGCTCTCGGGGATCGAGCCACACCGGCCCCGGCGTCAGGCCGGCGTCGCGGGCGAGCGAGCGGAGGTCCTCGACGCCGTGCTTGTAGCAGTGCTCGGTGACGATGTGCTCACCGACGTCGAACGGGAAGCGCCGGCCGCCGATCGTGACCGTCTGCTCGCGGGTGCTGACGAGCTGCATCTCGACGCGCCGGCGCGCGGGATCCCACGGCGCGCGATGCGTGAACGCGTCGAGATCGAAGTCGCCGCCGAGCTCGCGGTTGATCCGCTCCAGCAGGTTCTTGTTGAACGCCGCGGTCACGCCCTCGCGATCGTCGTACGCCGGCTCGATGATCGACGCGTCCTTCGGGATGTCGACGCCGATCAGCACGATGCCGCCACGACCGGCCAGCGAGCGCGCGCGCGCCAGGAACGCGACGGCCTCGAGCGGCTCGAAATTCCCGAGGCTCGATCCGGGGAAGAACACGACGCGCCGCGACGCGCCGGGCGGCAGCGGCATCGGCGCGAGCGCCTTCGCATAGTCCGCGACGAGCGGCTCGATCGCGACCTCGGGATATGCATTCACCAGCGAGCGTGCGGTGTCGCGGAGGTGCTGCGCCGAGATGTCGACGGGCACGTAGCGCGCGACGTCGTCCAGCGCGTCGAGCAGGATGCGAGTCTTGATGCTGCTGCCGCTGCCGAGCTCGACGAGATCGACGCGGGGCCCGAGCCGCGCCGCGATCGCGGCGGCGTGCGCGTGGAGGAGCTCGGTCTCCGCGCGCGTCAGGTAGTACTCGTCGAGCTCGGTGATCGCGTCGAACAGCACCGAGCCGCGCTTGTCGTACAGGTACTTGCAGGGGAGCGAGCGTGGAGCGCGCGCGAGGCCCGCGAGCACGTCGTCGAGGAAGCGCGCGCTGCCTCCACCGTCGAGGGGCGTCGTCGTCGTCGTGCTCAGCGGTTCGGTTGCGCTCACGTCAGCTCCAGCGTGCCAGTCGGATCCCACTCATCTGCCATCGAGCCGAGGGTGGGAAGAAGTTGCGGTAGGTCGCGCGGAGATGGGCTGCGGGAGAGAGGCACGACCCCCCGCGCAGCACCATCTGGCTGCACATGAACTTGCCGTTGTACTCGGCGAACGCTCCGGCGAACGGCGAATAGCGTGGATATGGAGCATAGGCGCTCGAGGTCCACTCCCAAGCGTCGCCGAAGAGCTGCGTGGCGCCGGAGCCCGTGGCGGGCAGCGGATGCAGCGCGCGGGACTCGACGAAGTTGCCCTCGATGCGCCCGCCCGCGGCCAGCCGCTCGCTCGCGATCGTCTCCCACTCCGCTTCGGTCGGCAGGCGCGCGCCCGCCCAGCGCGCGAAGGCATCGGCCTCGAAGAAGCTGACGTGGCAGACCGGCGCGTCGAGCGCGAGCGGCTCGCGGCCGCGGAGCGTGTGCTCGCGCCAGCCCGCATCGCCGCGGCGCCAGTAGAGAGGCGCCGACCACCCCTGCTCGCGCACGGTCGTCCATCCATCGGAGAGCCAGAGCTCGGGGCGCGTGTAGCCGCCGTCGTCGACGAACGCGAGGTACTCGCGCGCGGTCACGCAGCGGGACGCGAGCTCGAAGGGCTCGAGGAAGACGCGGTGCCGCGGGGACTCGTTGTCGAACGCGAACCCTGCGCTGTCGCGTGAGCTCGGAGGCGGGCAGCCGATCTCGACGAGCCCGCCGTCGCGCGCGATCCACGTCGGCGCGCTCGCGGTCGCGCCCGGCGCGTCGCTCGGCCTGGCGGCGCCGTGGCCCAGATGCATCGGCGAGCCCGCGAGGAGCGGCTTCACATCGGTGAGGAGCAGCTCCTGGTGCTGCTCTTCGTGGTGCGTCCCGAGCTCGATCGCGTGCGCGGAGCGGTCGTACTCCTCGCGCGGCGCGGCGCCGAGCAGACGCCGCATCGCTTCGTCGACGCGCGCGCGATAGGCGTGCACCTCGGGCAGCGTGGGTCGCACGATCAGGCTGCGCTCGGCGCGCGGCTGTCGATCGCCGACGGCCTCGTAGTACGAGTTGAAGAGGTAGTCGTAGCGCGGATCGACCGGCTCGTAGCCGGGTGCGTGCTCGCGGAGCACGAAGCGCTCGAAGAACCACGTCGTGTGCGCGAGGTGCCACTTGGTCGGGCTCGCGTCGGGGAACGCCTGCGCGAGCTGCTCGTCGACCCCGAGCGGCGCGGCGAGCGCGATCGTCTGCGCACGGACGTCGTCGAAGCGGCGGGCGAGGACCTCGCGGAGGATCGACATGTCGAACTATACGCGACGCGCACGCGTCCGGGCGCTCCGGACGACACTCCTGTCGATCAGTGGCCGAACGGATTCTTGAGCGCGCGCCGCTGCCCTTCGGGGGCAGGATCGGCGGCGGGAGGCGCTTCGACGCGCGGGGTCTCGACCTGCGCGCGCGCGGCGGGCGCGGGCTCCGGCGTCTCGGGGGCCGCGGTCGTCGTC
>JALYRN010001020.1 GCA_030855295.1 Myxococcota bacterium
CGCCTCGCCGCCCGCGCCCGCACCGCCGCCGCCGACCACCGCGATGCGGCCGACCGTCCGCGGCTCGAACTCGCTGCCCAGGATCGCGAGCTGGTTCCCGTAGGGATCGAGCACCTCGACCCAGTACTCGACGCGATCGGCGGTGTCGGCGCCCGGCAGCGGCATCAGCACCTCGGCGCCCGACTCGGCCTCGGCCGACGTGTACTCGGCGCCGCCCTCGAGGCGCGCGTGCACGCGCACCATCCGCGCCATCCCGAACGGATCCGTCAGCGCCACCCGCACCGCGCCTCCCTCGGTCCTCGCGATCCCGACCTGCGCGCCGAGCTCGTCGGTGCGTGCCGACACGACGCCGCGTGCCTCGAGGAAGGGCGCCCGCAGGCGCGGTGGCACGGTGTCGTCGAGCGTCGCGTCGGGATCGATCGCGAGCATGCGCTCGAAGAAGTCGCGCGCGCCGTCGGGGTCTCCGAGCGCCGCCGCGCTGACGCCCAGCAGCTGGTAGATCCGCGCCAGCCGATCGGGCGAGTGCCCGCCTGCCTGCAGCGCCGCGCTCGCGTGCTCGAGCGTGCGCTCGAAGTCGACCTCGACGTAGGCCTGCTCCGCGGCCTGCAGCGGATCGGTGGGGGTCGGCGGCGCGCGCCGGCGTCGCTGCGCGTCGGCGCTCGACACGACGGCGAGCACCGCGAAGAGCACGGCGGCGATCGATGCTGCGCGCCTCACGTCCCGCCTCCACAGCGCGACGCGGGCGCGGTCGTCGTCGGATACTGATCGGTCGGGTGCAGCTCGACGCGCACGCTCGGCGCACCCGCGTAGATCTCGCCGATGCGGCAGCCCGTGAGGATCAGGTCGTTCGACGCGCTCCGCATCTCGACGACGTAGGCGTGCGGTCCCTCCTCGAGCTCGGGCACGCCGGCGCCCTCGCGGAACGCGCACACGCTGGTCAGCTCGGAGTCGAACGCGAGCTCGATGTCGCTCGGGAAGTTCGACGTCGGCAGGCCATCGAGCAGCGCCGGGCACACGCCGAGCTCGTCCGGCTGGAGGCGGAAGATGCGCAGCCGACCTTGCTCGCTGTGGTTGAACGCGGCGGTCGTCGGGAAGTTCATCTCGACGATCACCGCCGCAGGCGCGCACGACGCGCCGAGCACGGCGACGGCAGGAGCGACGAGGGCGAAGAACGAACGTGTTCGCATGGTCAAGGGCTCTCCATCCATCGGCTCGCCCACTCCGGGCCCTTCCGTCCGCGCGCTGGCGCGCGCTCCCGTGCGGGCCCTCCGGGGCGAGCACTCCTGTCGTCAGTTCAAGATCGTGTCGGTGACGAAGGTGCCCTCGGTCGCGCTGGTCGCGTCGAAGCGCCACAGCTCGAACACCCCCTCGACGTCGCCGTTGGGCAGGATCACGACCGGTCCGCTCGCGCCCTCGTAGTTCATCGGGCGACCGGCGCGCACGAGCCGCAGGCCCTCGGCGAGCTCGCCCGCCTGCACGACGGTGCCGCCGGGATCGTTGAGCTCGAGGATCGCCTGCCAGATCGCGTCGGGATCACGATCGGTCCCGGCCTTCGCGATCCCCAGCAGCATCAGCGCGGTCGCGTCGTAGAGCGTCGACGTGAACGCGACCGGCATCGAGCCGAACGCGGCCTCGTACTGCGCGCGGAAGCGGTTGTACGCGGGCGACATCGGCTCGGTGAGCGGCGAGGTCCCGAGGAAGCCGTCGATCAGCATCGCGTTGCCGACCTCGGTCGCGAAGCCCGGCTGGCGGATGCCGTCGGTCCCGAACCAGCGCACCGGCGGCGGCGCCGCGAGCGCGGCCCAGTTGTTCACGATGATCCCGGCCGACTGCGGGTACGCGATCAGCGCGATGCAGTCGGGCAGCGCGGCCGCGACGGTGTCGACCTGCGCGCGGTACTCGGACAGGCCCTCGGTGAACGGCACGCCGTCGCGCGGCGTCACGACGCCGCCGAGCTGCTCGAACGCGAAGCGCACGCCCGCGAAGAACGGCGTGCCGTAGTCGTTGTCCGCGTAGAGGATCGAGATGCTGCGACACGCGCGGTCGTACATCGCACCGGCGAGCGCGGTGTACTGACCGTCGTCGGGCGGCACCGTGCGGAAGAACGAGATCGGCTCGCCCGCGGCGAGGTGCGCTTCGTTGATCTCGGTGAGGATCGGCGAGGTCGACAGGCCGCTGCCGAGGATCACGCCCGCCGGGTGCGTGACCATCTCGTAGATGGCGATCGTCGAGCCGGACGCGGCGTCGCCGATGATCGCGACGACCCCCTCGTCGTCGACGAGCCGGCGCGCCGACGCGACGCCCTGCTCCGCCGTGCTCTCGCTGTTCTCGATGAAGAGCTCGACCGGGCGCCCAGGCAGCACGCCGCCCGCCGCGTTCACCTCGCGCACCGCGACCCGCACCGAGTCGCGCCAGCTCGGACCGTCGGCGCCGAGCTCGCCCGAGAGCGGCACGATCAGCCCGATGCGCACCGGCTCCGTGTCCTCCGGCGGCAGCGTGCGCGCCGGGCCGCACGCCGAGAGCGCGATCGCCACGAGCGCCGCGCCCACGAACGCGCGGCAGCGGGAGAGAGAAGAGATCATCGAAGGCCCAATCGTCGTGACGTCGTCTCTCCGGGTCGGATCTCGACCTCGTACTGCTCGGAGATGCCGGCCTCGGAGTTCACGAGGCGCAGCACGTGACGGCCGACCGGCAGCCGCGTGCGCACCAGCGGCGTGGTGCCGAGCTCGCGTCCGTCGAGCGTCACCATCGTCCACGGCGAGGTCACGAGCGAGAGGAAGCCGGTCGTCTCGTCGCTCGCGGCGCTCGTCGTCGCAGCGGGCGCCGCCGCCTGCGTGCCCGCGGCCTGTGTGCCCGCGGCCTGTGTGCCCGTGGTCGCCGCGGTCGGTGCGTGGC
>JALYRN010000187.1 GCA_030855295.1 Myxococcota bacterium
CTCGAGGTGCGCGCGTGCCCGCTCGGCGAGCTGCAGCGCGGCCTCGAGCGCGTGCTTCGACGCACCGTCGAGCGCCACGCCGACGATCCACCGCGCGCCCTCGAGCGACACGATCTCCCCGTCACGCGTCCCGACCAGGACGGGACACGGCGACGCGCGCACCACGCGATCCGCGGTCGAGCCGAGCAGCCAGCCCAGGGCCTCGTCACGGACGAGCCGCACCGGATCCGAGGTTCCGTGGGCGCCGATGACGATGCACGACGCGTCGATCGCGCTCGCGTGCGCGACGATCGCCTCCCACGGGCGCCCATCGAGCAGCGCGGTCTCGATCGCCGTCCCCGTCGCGCGTCGAGCCTCGCGCTCGAGCGCCCGCTGCGCCTCGCTCACCCGCGCCTGCACGCGCTCGTGGAGGACGCGGTCGGCTTCCGCGGTCGCGCGCGGTGCGTGCTCGTCGGCGGCGCGGCCGGTGTCCATCACGTGCGCGAGCACGAGCGACCGCCCGAGCGCTCGGCCCGCTGCGATCGCGAGGTCGAGGGCGCGCTCGCCGCTGTTCGAGAAGTCGGTGGCGCAGAGGATCGGACGGTCTCGGTCGCTCATGCGGTCGCGCAGTTCATGCTGCGTGCCAAGCTATCACGTCGGACGCTGCGCAACCGATGCTGCAGCGTCTGCGGCCCTCGCGCAGACTCTGCGCGCTCGCTCGAGCGCGTCAGCTGCGAGTCTCGAGCTCCGGCGATGCGCGCCCGGCCCGCGCACGCGCGCGCGGATCTCCGAACGCCGTCGTGGGGTCGGCGAGGACTGCCGAGAACCGCGTCGCGAGCCGCCCCGCCTGCGCTCCGTCGAGCACGCGGTGATCGAGCGTGACGCCGAGCGAGATCACCGGACGCACCTCGACCGCGCCGTCGACCGCGACCGCTGCTTGTCGGATCGCGCCGACCGACACCAGGATCGGCGTGCGCGAGAACGGCACGAGCGGCACGAGCGCGTTCGGCAGACCGAAGGTGCCGACGTTCGTGACCATCACGCTGCCGAACGCATCGAAAGGCACGTCGATCGCCCGCAGGTCGAGCCCGACGTCGTACGTGAGCGTCTCGATCAGGCGCATCGCCGGTCCGACCAGGAGATCGGGCATCGCGCGCAGCATCGAGCCGGATCGATCGAGCGCGCCCGAGCGGTGCGCGCGGACCTTCGCGGCCTTCTCCACCAGCTCGTGCGCGATCGTGAGCGGGCTCTTGTCGTCGGCGGCGTCGACCTTCGCGCCGAGCAGGTCTTCGCCGTCGTCGCGCGCGATCTGGAAGAACACGTCGACCGATCGGCGCCGCCACAGACGACCGCGGCGCACGATCGCGTTGGTCGCCGGCTCGGCGGCGATCGCGCGCGCGACCGCGGCTCCGATCAGGTGCGTGATCGTGACGTGCACTGCGCTCGCCTGCCGCGCCTCCTCGATCCAGCGCAGCGCGGCGGTCACGTCGAGCTCGAGCATCCCGTAGACGCTGGGATCGCGCGGACGTGCCCACGCGTGGAGGGCCATTCGCCGCCACGAGGACTCGCTCGGCGATCGTTCGAACGGAGCCGTCATGCACTGCAGATACGCACCGCCCGACGACCGACCACGGCTCCGCGCTCGGCGTCGCCCGATCGCGGTCACGCGCGCGGCGCCGAGGGCTGCATGGCCGCTCGTCAGCGCGCGACGAAGCCGCCGTCGGCCATGAACACGCTGCCGGTGCAGTACGCCGACGCGCTGCTCGCGAGGAAGAGCGCGACGCTCGCGATCTCCTCGTTGGTGCCGTAGCGGCCCATCGGCACCATGGCGAGGAAGCCTTGCTTCACGGTCTCGCCGGCGCCGGGCGCGGCCTGCTCTTCGATCGAGCGCATCATCCGGTTCTCGATCGGGCCGGGGTTGACCGTGTTCACGCGGATGCCGAGCGGCGCGAGCTCGCACGCCGCCGCCTTCATGAGGCCGATCGTCGCGTGCTTGCTCGCGACGTACGCCGAGAGCCCCGGCGAGCCGATCACGCCGGCGACCGACGACGTGATCACGATGCTGCCGCCGCCGCGCGCCGCCATCAGCGGAGCGACCTGCTGGATCCCGAGGAACGGCCCGCGCACGTTCACCGCGAGCACACGATCGAGCTCCTCGACGGGATAGTCGACGATCGGCGCGACCCGGCCCTCGATCCCCGCGTTCGCGAAGAGCACGTCGACCCCGCCGAAGCGCGTCATGGTCGCCTCGACGTAGCCCTTGGTCTGCGCCGGGTCGGACACGTCGGCGGCGAACCACGCGGCCTGCCCGGACTCCAGCGACTCGGCCGCGCGGCGCACCTCGGCCTCGTCGCGATCGACGAGCATCACCGAGGCGCCCTCGCGCACGAACAGCGCGGCGGTCGCGCGGCCGATTCCTCCCGATGCCCCGGTGACGATTGCGATCTTTCCGTCCAGCGTTCCCATCGTTGCCTCCTCGGCCCGACGAGACCGCTGTGCGACATCCGTACCGACGCGCGGTCACCCCGCTCGCCGCGCGACGAGCGCGCGCGAGGCGCAATCACTGCGCCCCGGCGCGCATCGCTGCGTGCTCAGATCAGGCCGGCGATGTGCGACGACCGCTTGCGCGCGATCAGGACCTCGCTCATCGCCTGATCCTGGTGGAGCTCCGCGCCCGGCGTGGCGCTGTCGGGGCGAGCGCTCGGCGTCAGGCCCGTGAAGTCCTTCGCGTGCGCGACCAGCACCGGCAGCCGCGCGGTCCGCACGAGCTTCTCTGCGATCGAGCCGTGGCGCACCCGATCGAGACCGCTCCGGCCGTGCGTGCCCACGAGAACGACGTCGGCGTCGTAGTCGATCGCGACCTGATGGATCGAGTCCGCGGCCTCACCGAAGCGGACGTGCAGCTGCATCGGGACCTCCGCCGTGGCGGCATCGCCGATCGCGTCGCTCGCGCGCGCGCGCAGGCCCGCCATCGCGGCGTCGAGCTGCTTCGCGCTCTGCTCGAGATCGCGGGACGAGCCGCCCACCACGTGCACCGCGTGGATCTCGGCGTCTCCCATGCGCATGGCCAGGGCGAGCGCCTCGCGCAGCGCTTCGTCACCCGGCTGCTCCAGGTCGTGGCCCACCACGATCCGATACGTGTCTTGGTTCTTCATGTTCGCGTCCTCTGAGGCGAAATGAAGCAACGTCCGCTCCAGGCTCTTCTCGGCGCGCGCGACGGCACCGATGTTGCGCGGCTCGCGCGCGCACGCATGTGCTCGTGGCAAGCCAACGCGCGGAGATCACACGTGTTCCGACCTCTGGACGAGGGCGCCGCCCCGATGCCCCGCGCGCCGATCCGAGCGCCGCTCACGGCCCTTCCCCCGCGGCAGGACGCTACGTACGCCACACGCTCGCCCCGGGTGCTCCGCCCGCGACGGCCGCGCCGCTGACTCGACGCGAACGTCCTGCGCGACCGTACGCAGCTCTTGCGTCCGGCCGTGCCAGGAGCACCCAGAACGGGCGTCTACGACATGGAACGGCAGCTGCTTAGCGCCGCCGCATGTCGACTTCCGTCGCGTACGTCGTCTTCTCGGCCCTGCCGTTCGCGCTCGCTCTCGCGTATGCGCTCGCGGGGCTCGGCGGATGACGCTCGCGCGCGCGTTCGCGATCGATGATGGCCCGGCGCGCGATGGCATCGCGCGCACCATCGCGACGAGCCGCCTGTTCCGCACCCTCGATCCCGCGTTCGTCGCGACGCTCGCGCCACACGCGAGCATCGCGCGCTTGCAGCAGGGCGAGCGCCTCTGGCGGCGCGGCACGAAGGCCGAGCACTTCCACGTCGTGCTCCGCGGCGTGCTCGAGCTGCAGCGCCACGCGACGGGACCGGAGTCGACGCTGGTCGCGCTCTTCGGCCCCGGCGAGAGCCCGGCGATCCCGGTCACGCTCGAGCGGCGACCGTTCATCGCGGACTCGTTCGCCTCGACGCGCGAGCTCGAGGTCCTCCGCGTGCGCGCCGCTCCGGTGCTCGCGGCGCTCGCGACCGATCACGCGCTCGCGCTCGCGATGAACCGCGCGCTCCTCGAGCACTGCCGGCTGCTGCACTCGAAGATCGACGTGATGGCGGCGGGCACGGTGCCGCGTCGCCTCGCCGCCTTCTTCCTCGAGCTCGTCGAGCGGTTCGGCGACGAGCACGAAGACGACCAGCACCACGTCCCGCTCGCGCTCTCGCGGCAGCAGATCGCGACCTACGTGGGCGCACGCGTCGAGACGGTGATCCGCTGCTGCTCGTCGTGGCAGAAGGCCGGCGTCATCCAGACCACGCGCGACGGGTTCGTGATCACGCGCATCGAAGAGCTCCGCCGCATCCTCGATGCGCAGGCGAGCGACGACGAAGCCGGGCTCGAGCGGGGAAGTCGCGTGCACGAGGTCGCGTCGGGCGAGTGGATCAAGCGCGCCGGGCCCGCATCTCGGTGAGGATCGCGCGCTGCTCCTCCGCGGAGAGCAGCGACGCGATGCGCGGCAGGATCACGCGCTCTTCGTGCTCGAGGTGCGCGAGGAGCTCGTCTCGGAGCGGCGCGGCCACGACCTGCAGCCGGGCCGCGTGCGCGGCGAACGAGCGAGGATCGGCCGCGATCGCGCCCGCCATCGTCACCAGCTCGCCGAGCAGCGCATCGTGCGCGGCGTGCTCGCGGTGCATGCGGTCGAGCGGCGCGTCGAGCTCCGCGCACGCACGGAGCCGAGGGACCAAGCTCTCTTCCTCGTCACGGACGTGGAGCGGGAGCGCTTCGCCGAAGTAGCGGGCGATCGAGCTCGCCGCCGCTGCCCGTTCCTCCGCGCTCGCTTCGTCGGTCGCGAGCCGCACCGACACCGCGGCGAAGTGACGGATGCGAGCGTGACAGTCGAGCAGCAGCCCCGTCAGATCCGCGGCTCCAGCGCGCCGCCCGATCGAGATCAACATGCACGTGCATGTGGTGACGCGGGCTTCGACGTCCAGCGATCCGCGCGCGCTCGATGACATCCGTCACCCGCGCGCTGGCGCCGCGCGAGCGCGGAGGAACGTTCGCATCGAGGCACGAAGATGACGACCGACACCGCGAGGGCCCGACCTCTTCTCGAGCCGCCGGGCGGAATGCTCATGTGGATCGTGGTCGCCCTCGAGCTCGCCGTGTTCTCGATGGTGTTCGCGTTGATCGCGGTGCTGCGCGTCGGCGACCCCGGCAGGTTCGCGGCGGAGCAGCGCGCGCTCGATCCGACGCTCGGGCTGACGATGACGTTCGCGCTGCTGACCAGCGGATGGTTCGCCGCCGAGGGGGTGCACGCGTTCCGCGCGAGCCGGTACGACCGCGCCCGAGCCTGGTACGCCGCGGCCGCCGTGACGGGCGTCGCGTTCGTGGCGCTCAAGATCTACGACTATGCGGCGAAGTACGGCGCCGGCCACGGGCTCGGGAGCGGCGACTTCTGGGACGCCTACCTGCTCGGCACCGGCTTCCACTTCGCGCACGTGATCGTCGGCGTCGCGCTCCTCGCGTACGCCGCGGCGCGCATCGGAAAGGCACGCTTCGACGACGCCGAGACCGCCGTCGTCGGCACCGCGCTCTTCTGGCACATGTGCGACATCGCGTGGTTCTTCCTCTATCCGCTCTTCTACGTGAGGTCGTGAGATGCGAGCCCTCGTGTATCTGGCGCTGCTCGGTCTCGCGCTGTCGGCCGCGCTCTCGGGTCAGCTGGCGCTCGCGCTCGCGCTCGGCGGCGCGAAGGCGTTGCTCGTCGGCGCCGAGTTCATGGAGCTGCGCCGCGCCGATCGCCGACACGCGCTCGGGTTCGCGCTGATGATCGTCGCGCTCGTTCTCGTGCTGATCACGCTCGGCAGCAGCACGGGATGATCTTCGTCATGGTCGATGCGGTGGGCGCGGATAGCTCTCCTCTCGCGCGAGCAGTGTCGCGCTGGAGGAGAGAGAGATGTCGAACGAGAGCCCGCGAATCGGACGGCGCGCGTGGATCGGCCGGAGCCTCGTCGTGCTGGCGGCGGTCCCGGCGCTCGGCGCGTGCGGCGGCGGAGGTCTGACCTGCGAGAGCGAGTCGCTCGCCGCCGATCAGGCCGCGATGCGCCGCACCCTGCACTACGTCGATCGGTCGACGAACCCGTCGCGCGCGTGCACGGCGTGCGCGCTGTACACCGGCACCGAGGCGTCCTGCGGGACGTGCACGGTGATCGGCGGCGCGATCCATCCGCAGGGCACCTGCGACTCCTTCGTCGCCCGCAGCTGAGAGCGAGCGCCAGCCATGCTCTCCAAATCCGCGGCGAAGATGTTCTTTCTCGTCGGCACCGCGCTCTGCTCGGTCGCCTTCGTGCTGCTGACGCTCGACACGATCGCGCAGGTCCCGCGGCAGACGCACGAGGAGGACCTCACGCCCGCGGTCGAGCGCGGCAAAGACCTCTGGGACGTCAGCAACTGCATGGGCTGCCACACGCTCTTCGGCGAGGGCGCGTACTACGCGCCCGAGCTGACGCTGGTCTACGAGCGCCGCGGGCCGGAGTTCATCCGCGCGATGCTGCGCGACCCCCAGGCGATGTACCCGGGCCAGCGCCGGATGCAGCAGTACGACTTCACCGAGGAGGAGATCGACGACCTCGTCGCGTTCTTCCAGTGGTGCGGAAACGTCGATCTCAACGGCTTCCCGCCCGCACCGGTCCTCGCGGCGACCGCAGCGCCCTCGGCGGCCTCGACCGGGACCGCGCCCTCCGCGCGCGACGACGGACGCCCGCAGGTGTTCGCCCAGATGTGCGTCGCCTGCCATGCCGTCGACGGACGCGGCGGCAACGTCGGTCCCGCGCTCGACGGCGTCGGTGATCGCTACGACGCCGAGTACCTCGATCGCTGGCTGCACGATCCGGCCGCGGTGAAGCAAGGCACGACGATGCCGAGGCTCCCGCTCAGCGACGAGCAGGTCCGCGACCTCACGACGTATCTCTCGACCCTTCGTACGCAGGAGCAGCAGCGATGAAGTTCCAGTCCCAGCGCGTCGCCTACTGGTTCTTCGCGACCTGCATGCTCCTGTTCAGCCTGCAGATCGTCTACGGCTTCATCATGGCCTTCGCCCACACCGGGCTCGACGGCCTCCACGACTGGATCCCGTTCCACGTCGCGCGCGCGACCCACACGAACCTGCTCGTGATGTGGCTGCTCGCCGGCTTCATGGGCGCGGCGTACTACATCGTGCCCGAGGAGTGCGAGCGCGAGCTCATGTGGCCACGGCTCGCCTACGTGCAGCTGATCGCGTTCGTCGTGGTCGGCGTCACCGCGGTGATCGGGTTCCACTTCGGCTGGTGGGAGGGACGGAAGTTCCTCGAGATCCCGCGGCCGCTCGACTACCTCGTGGTCGTCGACGTGCTGCTGTTCGTCGCGAACATCGGCCTGACGATCTGGAAGGCGAAGCGGCACACGACGACGGCGATGGTGCTCTTCTTCGGCCTGCTGATGGCAGCGCTGCTCTACCTCCCCGGGATGATCCCGACCGCCAGCCAGACGATGGACTCGTACTGGCGCTGGTGGGTGGTCCATCTCTGGGTCGAGGGCGTCTGGGAGCTGATCCTCGGAGCGATCCTGAGCTTCCTGCTGATCAAGCTCACCGGCGTCGATCGCGAGGTGATCGAGAAGTGGCTCTACGTGATCGTCGGCCTGACGTTCCTCTCGGGGATCCTCGGCACCGGACATCACTACTACTTCATCGGCACGCCGCGGTACTGGCTCTGGATCGGCGGCATCTTCAGCGCGCTCGAGCCGCTCGCGTTCCTCGCGATGGCGATCTACGCGATCAGCATGGCCAAGCGCGGCGGCCGCGCGCACCCGAACCGCACCGCGCTCGCGTGGACGATCGGATGCTCGGTGATGTCGTTCGTCGGCGCGGGCTTCCTCGGCTTCGCCCACACGCTGCCGCAGGTGAACCTCTACACGCACGGCACGCTGGTGACTGCGATGCACGGCCACATGGCGTTCTGGGGCGCGTACGCGATGCTCGTGCTCGCGCTGATCACCTACGCGATGCCGATGCTCACCGGGCGCCGGCTGCACGACGCGCCCTCGGCGACGTTCGCGTTCTGGACCACCAACATCGGCATGATCGCGATGACGATCGCGTTCGGCATCGCGGGCGTGACGCAGGTCGTGCTCGAGCGCCGCGTCGGGATGGAGTTCCTGCAGGTGCAGCAAGAGGTCGAGGTGCACTTCTGGGGTCTGATCATGGCGGCGACGCTCTTCACGTCGGGGATGATCGCGTTCGTCTGGAACTTCATCCGCTACGGGCTGCCGGTCGGTGAGGTCGGCACCGGACGGCCGTCGATCGACGAGCCGCCCGTGAGGAACGAGGCGCCCGCGCCGATGCCGGTGGTGCTGCGCGAGCAGGACGTGCCGGTCGGAGGCGAGTGATGGACGGCGGCGGAACGACCGAGATCGACGCGCCGTACTACCGAGCGGTCGGGCGCGAGTGCGAGGTCTTCCGCTTCGCGGCGCAGAACCGGCTGCCGCTGCTCCTCAAGGGTCCGACCGGGTGCGGCAAGTCGCGCCTGGTCGAGGCGATGGCGGCGGAGCTCGGCCTGCCGCTGATCACCGTCGCGTGCAACGACGAGACGAGCGCCGCCGACCTGCTGGGGCGCTGGCTCGTGCGCGGTGGAGACACGATCTGGCAGGACGGACCGGTCACGCGCGCGGTGCGCGAGGGCGCGCTGCTCTATCTCGACGAGGTCGCGGAGGCGCGGGAGGACGTGATCGTCGTCCTGCACCCGCTGAGCGACCACCGGCGCACGCTCTACCTCGATCGCCACGACGAGACGATCGTCGCGCCGCCGAGCTTCCTGCTCGTGGCGAGCTTCAACCCCGGGTACCGCAGGGGGCCCAAGGATCTCAAGCCCTCGACGCGCCAGCGCTTCGTCGCGCTCGCGCTCGACTATCCCGGCGAGGAGATCGAGATCGAGATCGTCGCGCGAGAGGCGGGCGTGGAGGGCGCGCTCGCGAAGCGTCTCGTCGCCGTCGCGCGGAAGATCCGCACGCTCGGCGAGCTCGGCCTCGCCGAGACCGTCAGCACGCGCCTGCTGGTCGCGGCCGCGCGGCTCGTGCGCGCGGGTCTTCCTCCGCGCGCCGCCTGCCACGTCGCGATCGTCCAGCCGCTCTCGGACGATCCGATGACGCTGCGCGCGATGCAGGACGTGGTCGACCTCCACCTCTGATCTCCACCTCGCCTGAGAGAGGACGCGACACGATGGGCTGGGACGAGGCGCTGTTCGGCTGGGTCCATGCGCGGGCGCGCGCGTGGACGACGCCGAAGGTCGCGGAGGAGGTGCTCGCGCGGCAAGCGCTGCTCGAGGACGCGCGCGATCGGCTGCGCCTCGTCGCGTGCGCCCTCGCCGGACGATCGATCGACGTGCGCGAGGCCGAGGGCGAGGGTGGCTTCGCGGGCGAGACGCTGCTGCTCCCGAAGACGATGCGGCTCGCATCGAGCATCGAGGCGAACGACGGCGCGTACG
>JALYRN010000004.1 GCA_030855295.1 Myxococcota bacterium
ACTCCGGCTCGGTGCCGGCCGGGGCCGGGGCGGCGACGGTGGTCTCCTCCAGAGGCGCAGTGGTTCCGGTGGAGGTGTCGATGGGCGCGGTCGTTCCGGCGGTCGTCGCTCCGATCACGGTGGTGTCGGGCGCGGTCGCTCCGATCACGGTGGTGTCGGGCGCGGTCGCTCCGATCACGGTGGTGTCGGGCGCGGCCGTGTCGGGCGGGGCCGTGCCCACGGGCGGCGCGGCCTCGAGGGTGGTCGTCTCGATCGCCGGATCGTCTCGGCTCGGCAGCGCGATCGCGATCGCGACCGCGGCCAGCGCCACCGCGCCCACCACGACGAGCTTCCAGCCGAGCGCGCGCCGCGGATCGTCCTGAGGTGTCGGGAGCGGCGCCGGCGCGAGCTGCTCCGTCGTCGTCGACGTCGGCACCGGCATCGGCGTCGGCGTCACGCTCGGCGAGCCCGAGATCTTGCGCGCGCTCGACGGAGTCATGTTGGCGAACTGGTTCGCCATCTGGGCGGAGGTGGCGAACTGGTTCGACGTGCCGGTCGCCGGCGTGAACTGCCCGGACGGCGCGCCGCCGTCGACCAGCCGCTGGATCGAGCTCGGCCCCACCTCGAGCGACGCGAGGCACGCCTGCAGCTTCTCCTTGTGGAGCGCCTGCACCTCCTCGAAGCGCTCCTTCATCAGCGCCGAGATCGCGCGCCGCGTCGGCGTCGTCGACTGCGTCGCGAGCCAGCGCTCGAGCGCGGTGCGGAACTCGGCCGCGCTCTGGTAGCGGTGCTCGACCTCGCGCGTCAGCGCCTTCATCGCGATCTCGTCGAGCTCAGGCGGCACCGCGGGGTTGTGCTCGCTCGGCCGCTTGATCGAGGCGGTCAGCGTCTCCTGCAGCGTCGCGAGCTCGTTGACGCTCTTGAAGAGGCGCCGCGACGTCAGGCACTCCCAGAGCACGACGCCCATGCTCCAGAGATCCGCGCGGTGATCGACGGGATGCGCGAGCGCCTGCTCGGGCGCGATGTACGCGTACTTCCCCTTCACGACGCCGGTGCGCGTCTCGACGACGTTCGTCTCCGCCTTCGCGATGCCGAAGTCGAGCAGCTTCACGACGCCGTTGTAGGTGACGAACAAATTCTGCGGGCTGACGTCGCGGTGCACCACGCCCAGCGGCGTTCCGTCGAAGCCCTGCAGCTCGTGCGCATAGCCGAGCCCCTCGAGCGCGTCGGCGACGATGCGCGTCGCGACCGTCACCGGCAGCAGGAACCCGCTCTGCGCGCTCGATCGCAGCAGTCGCTCGAGCCCCTGTCCGTCGAGGTATTCCATCGACAGGAAGTGCTGCCCCGATGCCTCGCCGACCTCGAGCGTCTGCACGCAGTTCGGATGATCGAGCTGCGCCGCGAGCCGCGCCTCGTCGAGGAACATGTCGACGAACCCGTTCTCGGCCTCGAGGTGCGGATGCAGCCGCTTGATGACGGTCAGCTTCCGGAAGCCGCCCTTGCCGCCCATCACCGCGAGCAGCACCTCGGCCATCCCGCCGTGCCCGAGCTTGCCGATCAGCGTGTACTTGCCGAACGCCTGCGGAGGAATCGCCTGGAGCGTGTAGGCCTTCGTCTCCTCTCCACTGACCGACGCCGCAGATCGGCCAGAGCTAGCGCCAGGACTCGTCATTCCTCCCCGACCGTCCAGTCTCGGATCCCCTTGGACGCGCTGTCAACGATCATGCCGTCGCTCCCGCGGCCGCTCGCGACCGCGTGCTAGCCTGGATCCGTGGCCGACCCGGCGACGAAGCGAGCGACGATCGCGGATCTCCTCGCGCTCGGCGACGCGCGCTTCGAGCTGATCGGAGGGGAGATCCTCCCGAAGGCCACTCCGTCCTACGAGCACTCCGATGCCCAGGCGGCAGGAGTCTCGTTCCTGCGATCGCGCTTCCATCACGGCGGCGGAAGCGGCGGCCCCGGCGGCTGGTGGATCGTGACCGAGTGCGAGATCGTCCTCCCTCACGACGAGGTCTACCGCCCGGATCTCGTGGGCTGGCGCCGCGACCGGGTGCCCGAGCGCCCGCGCGGCCGGCTGATCGAGATCCGCCCCGACTGGGTGTGCGAGGTCCTCTCCACCTCGAACGCCCGGCGCGACCTGGTCGACAAGCTGCGCGTCTACCAGCGCGCGGGGGTGCCGCACTACTGGATCATCGACCCCCAGGAGCAAGTCCTGACGGTCTACCGGCACAGCGGCGCCACCTACGAGGTCGCGCTCACCGCGACGCGCGGCGAGACCATCCACGCCGAGCCCTTCGACGCGGTGCCCCTCCCGGTCGCGATCCTCTTCGGCGACGATCCCGAGCCCTAGCGCGTCAGGTCGGCGTCGCTGGAACCGCGGCCGTCACGCGCCGAGCAGCTCGGGCAGCGCCGGCAGCGCGACCGAGAGCGGCAGCACGCGAATCCCGTCCACGTCGTAGCTCCGTGAGCCGCCGTAGAAGAGGAAGCAGCGCGCAGACGGATAGTCACCCCGAAAGAGGCGGAGCGTCGCGAGGTCTGCTTCGCGGTAGCGCGCGCTCCGCTTCACCTCGATCGCGACGAGACCACGCTCGCCATAGAGCACGAAGTCCACTTCGTGGTGATCACGCGTACGCCAGAAGTGGAGCGCATATCCGAGCGCGAGGTTCTCGTTCGTCGCGCGGAGCTCCTGCATCACGAGCGTCTCGAGCCCGGCGCCGTCGATCGCCTCGACGGGATCGAGCGGACCGCGCGGGCGGATGGCGCGGTAGACCCCGGCATCGAAGAAGTAGAACTTGGGGTGAGCCGTCATCGCGCGCTTCGCGCGCCGCGTGAAGACGGGCAGACGGACCGCGAGCAGCAGGTCTTCGAGGAGCTGGAAGTGGCTCTCGACGGTCTTGCGCGCGATGCCGACCTCTCGCGCGATCTCGGAGATCGAGAGCACACCCGCCTGCGAGAAGCTCGCCGCGACGAGGAAGCGCGAGAACGTCTCGAGGCTGCGCGTCAGCGCCTCCGCCTGCACCTCTTCGCGAAGATAGGTGCCCACGTAGCTCCGCAGGTAGTCCTCGGGGTCCGAGGCGACGTGGACCGTGGGCAGGTTGCCGAAGCGGAGGGAGCGCGCGAGATCGAACGCGCCTCCCAGCTCGGTCGCGGTGAGCGGGTGCATCGCGAGCGTCCTCGCGCGCCCCGCGAGCAGGTTCACGCCTCCGCGCCGCAGCTTGCGCGCGCTCGAGCCCGTCAGGACGAATCGCCAGCGTCTCTTCTCGATGAGTCGGTGCACCTCGTCGAGCAGCAACGGGAGCCTCTGCACCTCGTCGATCACGACGGTCGTGGCTCCCGCACCGGCCGCGAGCGCCTCGAGCCGAGTCGGATCGGCGAGCAGCTCGGCGTACAGGGCGTAGTCCAGGAGATCGACGCGGAGCGCGTCGGGGAAGGCATCGAGCGCCCACGTCGACTTCCCGGTCCCGCGCGGGCCGAGCAGGAAGAAGCTCTCGCGCTTCGGCGGCGTCAGGGTGCGCGGAAACACCGTTGCCATTCTTCCATGAAAAATGGCAACAGCGCTACCACGCCCGATCGCGGCGCTCGGCCGGCGGCGCTCCTTCGGAGACGGGGCACGTTCGATCCGATCCGCCCGCCTCGACATCGTACGCGGTCACGTATGAGCTGGGGCGCGCAGCAGAGCGGAGCGAGACCTGATCAGCTCTCGTCGGCGTCGTTGCCTTGGGCCGGATGGAGGCTGTGCTTCTTCGCGAGGCGGTAGAGGTACTTGCGGTCCATGTCGGCGGCGCGGGCGGCCGCCGAGATGTTGAACGAGTGGCGATCGAGCAGCCACGCGACGTAGGCGCGCTCGAACTGCGCTTCCCACTCGGAGCGGGTGTCGCGGTAGCTCTTGCCGGGCTCGAAGCCCGCGGGCATCGGGCCGCGCGCCGCCGCGCCGGCGAGGAATTGCCCGGGGCCGCTGCTGCTCGAGGCGCTCGGGCTCGAGAGCGCGACGGGCACGCCGTTCAGGCGGATCTCGCGCTCACCGACCGCGCGCGCGAGGTACGCCGCGCGCTCGAGCACGTTGCGCAGCTCGCGCACGTTGCCCGGCCAGTCGTGGCTGCGGAGCGCGTCGAGCGCATCCCGGCTGATCCCGAGGCGCGGCGCGGTGGGATCGGTCTCGGCGTTCTGCGCGAGGAGGCGATCGATCAGCGCCGGGATGTCCTCGCGGCGCTCGCGCAAGGACGGCAGCTCGACCGGCACGACCGCCAGTCGGAAGTACAGGTCCTCGCGGAACTTGCCGCGCTCGACCTCCATGCGGAGGTTGCGCTTGCTCGCCGCGATCACGCGGATGTCGACGCGGATCTCGCGGCTGCCGCCGACGCGGCGGAAGGCGCGCTGCTCGAGCGCGCGCAGGAGCTTCGGCTGCAGATCGAGCGGCAGCTCGCCGATCTCGTCGAGGAAGAGCGTGCCGCCGTGCGCGAGCTCGAACGCGCCCTGGCGCATGCCGCTCGCGCCGGTGAACGCGCCCTTCTCGTGTCCGAAGAGCTCGCTCTCGATCAACGTCGAGACCACCGCGCCGCAGTCGACGACCACGAACGGCTTGCTCTTGCGGGGCGAGCTCGCGTGGATCGAGCGCGCGAGCACGTCCTTGCCGGTGCCGGTCTCACCGCCGATCAGCACGGTGGCGTCGGTCGGGCCGAGGCGCTCGAGCAGGCCGAACACCTGGCGCATCACGGTCGAGGTGCCGACCACGTCTCCGAAGTGATCCTTCTCGCTCGGCAGCAGCTCGATGCGCTCGTTCCACGGGCGCACCTTCAGCTCGATCTTGCCGACGGTGATCACCGCGCCCGGCTTGAGCCAGACCTCTTTGATCTCGGCGCCGTCGAGCAGCGTGCCGTTGGTCGAGCCGAGATCGCGGAGCAGGTAGCCCTTGCGCTCCCGCGCGATCTCGCAGTGCAGGCGCGAGACGGTCTCGTCGACGAGCACGAGATCGTTCTCGACGCTCTTGCCGACGCGGAAGAGGTCGCCCTCGATCACGCGCTCTTGCCCGCGCTGTGATCCGCTGAGGATCACGAGGGAGCATCGAGGCAGCTCGAGGAAGCGCGCGCCCGCGGCGAGCGTGCCCGGCGAGACGTGCGTGCTCACGAGCCCTCCTCGAGGATCACGCGCACGCGGCCCTCGGCCGGCGCGTCGAGCCGCCCCGAGCGCGACTCGGTCGCGCCGTCCTCGTGCACGAGATCGACCGCGACCACGTACGCGCCGGGCGCGAGCTCGACGCGATGTCGCACCGCCTCGGGCGCGCCGCCCGGGAAGCGCAGCGACACGTGGTGCACGAGCTCGTCCGACTCGAGGTACGCGACGTCGACGCGCGTGACGTCGGCGTGCGCCGCGCCGATCGGCAGCTCGACGTCGACCTCCGAGGGTACTGCGCCCATCACTTCGCGACCGACGATCAGCCCCCCGACCACCACGAGGAAGGGCACCCAGCGCCGCCGGTTGGCGTGCATCCACTCATACGCGCGCAGAAGACGTTCGAGCACGAAGCCGCGATGGTAGCACGGGATGGGGGCGGCAGACCCCGATTCGGCGTGCAGTGGATTTCGGTAGCGGTTTTCCTAAGATGGCGCCCCTCCACCGAGGAAATCAGCGCCATGAGCCTCTTCGCGAAGAAGGATCTCGAGACCGTCATCCGGGAGGCGCACGATCCCAACCTCGCCGAGGGACACGGCGGGCTGAAGCGGACGCTGAGCGCGACCCAGCTCGCGGCGCTCGGCATCGGCGCGATCATCGGGGCCGGCATCTTCTCGCTGACCGGCGAGGCGGCGGCGCAGCACGCCGGGCCGGCGGTCGCGCTCAGCTTCGTGATCGGCGGCGTGCTCTGCGCGTTCGCGGGGCTCTGCTATGCGGAGCTCGCGTCGATGATCCCGGTCGCGGGCTCGGCGTACGCGTACACGTACTCGACGATGGGCGAGCTCATCGCGTGGATCATCGGGTGGGATCTGATCCTCGAGTATCTGTTCGGCGCGATCGCGGTCTCGGCGTCGTGGTCCGGGTACATCTACTCGGTCATCAACAACACGCTGGGGATCGAGCTCGCCGACAGCGTGGCGATGTTCTTCCGCGGGCCCTTCGAGACGGTCACCGTCGGCGCCGGCGCGAGCGCGCACGAGGTGCAGGGCGTGTGGAACATGCCGGCGAGCTTCATCGCGCTGGCGTGCGCGGCGATCTTGTATCGAGGCATGAAGGAGAGCGCCTGGGTCAACACGATCATCGTGGTGCTCAAGGTCGCGATCCTGTGCGTGTTCGTGGCGCTCGGGATCGGCGTGATCTCGAGCGCGAACCTGTTCGTGAACCCGGCGGCGTCGGGCCTCGGTCAGCTGGTGCCGCCGGTGGTGGTCGACGCCGAGGGCGTGTCGCACTTCGGCTGGGGCCTGGGCGGCGTGCTGACCGGCGCGGGCACGGTGTTCTTCGCGTACATCGGGTTCGACGCGGTGAGCACGACGGCGCAGGAGGCGCGCAACCCGAAGCGCGATCTGCCGATCGGCATCCTCGCGTCGCTGGTGGTCTGCACGATCCTCTACATCTTGATCGCGATCGTGCTGACGGGCGTCGTGCACTACAGCGAACTCGGCGTGCCGGATCCGATCGCGGTCGGCATCGACCGCATCGTCGAGCTGCGGGGCTGGGCGGCGGGGCCGCGCGCGTGGTTCACCGGCGCGATCAAGCTGGGCGCGCTCGCGGGCCTGACCAGCGTGATCCTGGTGATGATGATGGGGCAGACCCGCATCTTCTACGCGATGAGCGGCGATGGCCTCTTGCCGTGGTTCCATCGCACGCACCCGACGTTCAAGACGCCGCACATCGCGACGATCGTGACGGGCGTCGCGGTCGCGATCTGCGGCGGCTTCATGCCGATGGTGGTGGTCGGTCACCTGGTGTCGATCGGGACGCTGCTCGCGTTCGTGCTCGTCTGTCTCGGGGTGCCGATCCTGCGGCGCACGGCGCCGAACGTGGCGCGCCCGTTCAAGGTGCCGGCGCCGTGGGTGATCGGAATCCTCGGCGCGGGCTCGTGCCTCTGGGTGATGTACGGGCTGCCGCTCGACACGTGGCTGCGGCTGCTGGTCTGGCTCGCGATCGGGTTCGTGATCTACTTCACGTACGGGCGGCGCAACTCGCTGCTGCAGAAGAAGCTCCGCAAGGGCTGAGCTCGGAGGTCGGGAGCTCGCTCCCTCACTCGCGGCGCACGGACGTCGCGAGTTGCGTCGCGACGCTGCCGTCAGAGGTCGATGAGAAAGGCGAGGGACGCTTGCGCGCCGACCGCGCGCTCGAGGTTGCTCGAGAAGCCGGGCTCCGCGCTGAGCTGCGTGAGGACGGCGAGCTCGGGCATGATGAAGAGGTGAGGGTCGACGCGGAGCGCGACGCCGATCGAGCCGCCTGCGTAGAGGAAGCCGAGCGGTGCGCTCTGGCCTCCGACGCCGAAGCGCATCTGGTACGCGAGCCGCGCGGACAGGACGAGCTGGTGCTCGCCGAGGTTGACCCCCACGATGAGCGCCGTGTCGAGCCCGAGCTTGTCGACGTAGGTCCACGAGAGCGACGGGGCGATCGCGACGTCGACGCCCGAGCCGGGATCCTCCGAGCGATGCAGCTGCACGCGGGGCCCGAGGCTGACGCCGAGCGTGCTCACGCGTGCGTCGAGCTCGACCTCGCGCGTGGCACCGACGCGCACTCCCGCCTCGGCGATCGGACGCACCGACGCACCGGCCTCGCTCATCACGGCGTAGGCCTCGGGCGCCGCGAAGATCTCGACGCGTCCCGGATCGAGCGTGCGCGCTCGCCCGATGTTGCTGAACGATGCGCAGCCGCTCGAGAGGGCGAGCATCGCGGCCGCCCCGATGACGATCGACGCGCGGGTCACAGGCACGCTCCGAGCGGGTAGGCCCACGCGTCCTCGAAGGTGTCGAGCCCCTCACCGAGCGCGCCGCCCCCATAGAAGACCAGGCGACGCCTCACGGGGTCGAGGACGAGCGACGCATGATCGCGCGGCGTCGGGAGCGCCGAAGCGGGCAGACGGATCATGCGCGGGTGAGCGCCGAGCGCGAGCACGGCGCTGGTGCCCGTCACGAAGCCGTCGAGGTTGTCGCCCCCGCTCATGATCATCGCACCGCACGCGTCGTCCAGCGCGTGCGCGGTGTGCGCGTTCGCAGCGGCGCCGCCCTCCACCTCGAGTCGCTCCCAGCGCTCCTGCGCCAGGTCGTAGCGCCACGTGTCGGAGAACGCGCGCGCGACGTCGTGCCCGCCGTGCAAGTAGAGGAAGCCCTCGTGGAACGCCCACGCGTACGAGGTCCGCGCGATCGGGTGATCGCCCGGCGCCGGCAGGACGCGCCACGCCATCGTCGCGAGATCGAGCTCCCAGAGATCGCCCTGCGACTGAGCGAGCGCGCCGGCACCGCCGAACACCCACGCGCGCGACCCGTCGGTGGCGCCCGAGACGTCGTGACGCGCGGAAGGGCCCGGCGCGTGCTGCGTCCACTCGTTCGTAGCGAGATCGAGCGACCACACCTCGTCGATCGATCGCCCGAGCCCGCGACGGCCCCCGACGAAGATCCAGCGATCCCGCGCGACGTCGAGGATCTCGGCGAGATCGCTCACCGGCGCCGGGCCGGGGCCGGTCTCGACCCGCGCCCAGACGTCGCTCTCGAGATCGAGCGCCCAGACGTCGGCGCGCTGACCACCGCGCTGATCGCCGCCGAACACGAGCATGCGATCGCGCGCGGCGTCGAGCGCCGCGACGTGCCCCCATCGCTCGGGGGGAGGTGGCGCGGAGAGACGCTCCCACGCGGGCGCATCGCCGGGGAGCGCACACGCGCCGACGGGCGCGCAGAAGAGGAAGCAGAGGGACGGGAGGACCGCGCCGAGGGCGCCGCGTCGCGTGGGATGTCGCATCCCCCGGGAGTGGCATCACGGGGCCGCCCGCACATGTGCCGGAAGTCATGGGTATGGCACCCTCCGCGTGGATGCGGAGCAGCGAGAGCGGCGTCTTCCTCGCGGTGCTCGCCGGCCTCGCCTGGATCGTGGCCGGCGCGCCCCGCATCGCCGAGATGGCCGAGCCCGGCCCGCCCGACGCGGCGGCGATGGCTTGGATCGCGCTCTACGCGGCCTTCGGGATCTGCGCTGCGCTCGCGCTCCGGGCGCGCAGCGATCGCGCGGCCCTGGGCTGGACCCTCGCCGAGTCCGCGATCGCGATCGCGCTGCTCGCGCTGGGCATGCCGCACTTCGAGGGCGCGCTCCTCGCGCTCGTCGGGGCGCAGGCCCGGCTCGTCGTGCCGCTGCGCGTCGCGCTCGTGTGGATCGCGCTCCAGGCCGTGCCGCTCTTCGTCGCGATCCTGCCGAGCCACGAGCTGCTCGGCGCGCTCAAGGCGACCGTCGAGTACACGGCGTTCGCGTCCTTCGCCGCGGTGCTCTTCGATCTCCGGCACGCCGAGCGAGCGCGGAGGCTCGAGCTCTCGCAGATCCACGCCGAGCTCCTCGGGACGCGCGCGCTCCTCGCGGAGACGGCGCGCTTCGCCGAGCAGCGCCGCATCGGCCGCGAGCTCCACGACGTGGTCGGCCACCACCTGGTCGCGCTCTCGATGCACCTCGACCGCGTCGGCACGGATCCGTCCGCGATCGAGCGCGCCAGAGAGACCCTCGACGCCGTGCGCGACGACGCGAGGGAGCTGCTCGCGGGGATGGACGCGACGATCGATCTCGGCGCCGCGTTCCGTGCGCTCGCCGGAGCGACCCCCGCGATGCGCGTGCGGATCGAGGCGGAGGCGCTCGAGGGGATCGGCCCCGAGCCCGCGTGGGCAGTCTTTCGCTGCGTGCAGGAGGCGCTGACGAACGCGTGGAAGCACGGTCGAGCGCGCGAGGTGGTCGTGCGCTGCAGCATCGAGGGCGAGCAGGCGCGCGTGCGCATCGAGAACGACGGCGATCCGATCGCGCGCGCGCAGGGTCCGGGTCGAGGCCTGCGCGGCATGCGCGAGCGCCTCGCAGCGATCGGCGGTGAGCTGGCGGTCGAGGCCGAGGGACGCTTCGCGCTCGTGCTCACCATCCCGAGGCCCCGGTGATCCGGTTGGCGCTGGCGGACGATCACGATCTCGTGATCGAGGGGCTCCGTGCGGCGCTCGCGAGCGTCGACGACGTCGAGATCGTCGGGGTCGCGAGCGACGGGCTCGCCGCCCTCCGCTTGCTGCGCGACGCGCGTCCGGACGTCGCCGTGATCGATCTCCACATGCCGCTGCGCTCGGGCCTCGACGTCGCGCGCGCGGCGGCGCACGAGCAGCTGCCCGTCGCGATCCTGATGGTCACCTCCTTCGACGATCGCGAGACCTACGACGCCGCGCGCGCGCTCGGCGTGCGTGGGTTCCTGGGCAAGAGCATCGGCGTCGCCCGGCTGCTCGAGGCGATCCGCGCGGTCGCGCGCGGCGAGACGTTCTTCGAGTCGGGCACGAGCGAGCGAGCGAAGCGCGCCATCGCACAGAGGCTGCCGCGGCTGCGCGCCGGGCGCGAGAACCCGCTCACCCCGCGCGAGCTCGAGGTGCTGCGCCTCATGGCGACGGGGCTCACGAACCGCGAGATCGCCGCGGTGCTGGGGACGAGCGAGGGCACCGTCAAGAACCACGGCTCGAGCATCCTGACCAAGCTCGACGTCGGCGACCGCACGCGCGCAGTGCTGGTCGCGCTGCGCGACGGCTGGATCTGACCCCACGCACCGAGCCGGCGATCGCCGAGGTGCAGCGCGAGCTGCCGCGAGACTTCCCCGCCTCGGTGACGGAGCCGGTGCACGAGGGGCTGCGCGCGATGAGACATCGGCGTCGATCGCCGAGCGCTGACGCGGCGGTCGCTCAGCGCCACTCGTACTCGGCCATGCGGTAGGGAAAGTAGTCGACTGGCTCGCCGTGGTGGTCGCGCGACGCCCACTCGGCGACGCGGCGCGCCGTCGCGAAGTCGTCGAGGAGCCCATCGGCGTTGAACACCACGCCGAGCTCTCGCGACGCGCCGACCTCGCTCCCCGTGCACAGGAGGCTGTGCGCTTCGTGGACGCCGTCTCCGAGTACTTCGTATCCCCGCAGCGTTCCGCCGGGCTCTACTGGCAAGCCGCGCCGGATCATCGACGCCCGCTCGCTCGCAGAGCTCTCGTCGACGAGCTTCTCCACGTCGGTCGGGCTCACGGCGACGCCGATCAGCACCGCGCTCGAGATCGGGCTCGAGAACCGCCGGCCGAACGCGCGCGCGTCCGCGAGCGTGCGCAGCGTCCACGGCCAGTCGTCCGGTGAGCTCGCCGCTTCTGCGCCCACCGTACGCTCGATCTCGCGAGCCACCTCCTCGCCGAAGGTGAACGGCGGACCGGGGCGAACGAACGGCGGAACCGCCGGCGAAGGCCAGCCATTGGGGAGCACGCTCGCGAGGCAGGGCGAGAGCGTCAGAACGAGCCCGGGAACGACCGCGGGGTCGGGCGCCCACGCAGGCCTCGGAATGCGCGCCGTGAAGAAGAAGCCGGCCGAGATCCAGTCTCCGGTGTCAGGAACAGGCACGACCTTCCTCATCGCCTCGACTCTCGGGGGTGAACCCACGATCACGCAACCGGCACCGCGCCGCGAAGATCCTCGTGACGGATTCGCTCCGCTCCTGCACTCACCGGGGTCGGGCGCCCATCGTGTGCCTGGCTCGGAGGCGATCTACGTGCGCATCACGACCTTCTCTTCTGCGCTCTCGCTCTTCTTGGTGCTGGGCTGTTCCGGGACGTCGCACCCGCTCTCGACGGACGCGTCCGTCGAGAGCGCGGACGCAGCGATGGGCGTCGATGCCGGGGCGAGCGTCGATGCGGCGAGTGAGCTCGACGCGGCCCCGACTCCCGACGCGTACGTGCCGCTCGACGCGCGCCCGGCCCCTTCGTTCGACTCGATCTACGAGTCCATCCTCGTGCCGCGGTGCGGGCGCTGTCACATCGGCGAGGAAGGCGCCGAGCTCGGCTATCGCCCGCGTCTGACCGACGTCGAGACGGCGTACGACGCGCTCTTCGACGTGCCGGTCGAGACGCGTTGGGTGGAGTTCTGCGTTCCCGAGGGCGTCACCCCCTTCCGCGTGCGCCCCTTCGATCTCGACTCGTCGATGCTCGCATTCCTTCCGACCTGCTACGTGCGTAACGCCGAGCACGACGTCCTCACCCCCGAAGAGCTCGCGGAGATCCGCGCATGGATCTCGGCCGGCGCCCCGCGCGAACCGTTCTGAGCGCTCGAGCTGACGCGGCGGCGCGTCGTCGGCGGTGAGCGTATAGAACGGAGGCATGTCCCTCCAGTGGTTCCCCGGGCACATGGCCAAGGCGCGGCGCGAGCTCGCCGAGCTGATGCCCTCGCAAGACGTGCTGATCGAGGTGCTCGACGCGCGCATGCCGGCGAGCAGCCACAACCCGCTCGTCACGGAGCTGTGGGGCGCGAGACCGCGCATCGAGGTGCTGACCAAGAGCGACCTCGCCGACCCGGCGGTGACGAGCGCGTGGCTCCGGGCGCTCGAGAGCGCGTCGCCCGCCGACGAGGCGAGCGGCGCCGTGTTCGCGATCGCGGTGAGCTCGGACAGTCCTCGCGAGACGCGCGCGCGCATCGCGGAGCTGTCGGAGCGCGTCGGCGGACGCCGGGGCAAGAAGGTGCGCGCGCTGATCGCGGGGATTCCGAACGTGGGGAAGTCGACGCTGATCAACACGCTGATGAACCGAACGGTTGCGGTCGTCAGCGATCGTCCGGCGGTGACGCGCGAGCAACAGCGCGTGGTGCTCCCGACCGGGATGGTCGTGACCGACAGCCCAGGGCTGATGAGCCCGAAGATCGAGGACGAGTCGGTCGCGCTGCGGCTCGCGTTCGGCGGCGCGATCCCGGCGACCGCGGTCGACTACGAGAGGATGGCGGGGTCGGTCGCACCTCATCTGCTCGCGCACTACGCGCCGCTCCTCGAGGCGCGCTTCAAGCTGGGCGCGATCCCCGAGGGGCCCGAGGCGCTGCTCGAGGCGATCGGGCGGCGACGCGGCTTCCTTCGTGCCGGCGGCGTCGTCGACACGCACAAGGCGGCCGAGGTCCTCGTGCACGAGTTCCGCGCGGGCCGGCTCGGTCGGATCAGCCTGGAGTCCCCCGAGCTCTGATCCGGCGGCGCGGCCGCGAGCCGTCAGATGGCGACGACGTCGAGATGCGGATCGAGCGCGAGGAGATCCGCGCGATCGGAGCTCACGACCGGCCACTGGCGCTCGCGCGCGAGCCAGACGACGTGCGCGTCGATGGGATCCGTCGTGCGCGTCAGGCCGAGCATCCGCCCCAGCCGCTTCGCGATCGCCGACGTGAGATCGATGACCTCGGTGCGACGCAGGAGAAAAGCGATCGGAGCCTGCGGACCCGCTCCGTCGCGCCAGACCTGCGCCACCACTCCGGCGGAGGTCACGAGCGGGATCTGCTCCTCGGCGAAGCGACGGACCAAGTGCACGACCACCCGGTCTCGCCTCTCGAGCGCGATGAACGCGCCGGCGTCGAGCACGACGCCTCTTCGTCGGGTCATCGGGTGCCGGTCCGGCGCGAGCGAGACGAGACCAGCCGATCGAACAGCGCGTCCGCCCGTCGGATGTCGGTCTTCCGCGGACGAACGCTCTCGTAGAACGCCGCCCACTGGCGATCGAGCTCGGTCTCGTCGAGGTGGTCCTCGATGACGTCGGTCACCCACGAAGAGACCGACTGCTCGGCCGCGGCCTTCTTGATCCGCGCGGCGACCTCGACCGGTACGCTGATGGTGATGCGGCGGATGCTCATAACATTCGCATAACACGACCCTCGCGCTCGGTCGACGACGTGGCGATGTCGTGACGCGAGGTCTGCTCAGGCAGCGCGGTTGCGACGGCGCCAATAGGGACCGTCGGGGAAATCTGCGAGGCCTTCGGCGAGATCGGACGCCGCCCATCGCTCCGCGTCGTCGCGGCGCTCGAACCATCGGTACGGGTACACCGGAGGACTGAGCCAGAATATGGCGGTCATCATGCCGCGGACGAGCTGCGAGGTCGCGACGAACGCCTGGCCCGTGCTGAAGCGCCGCTCCGCGCGCTGGTACGACTTCTCGTACTCCGCGATCAGCTTGCGCTCCTTCGCTCCGAGCGCCCCGACGCGCTCGATGTCGACGACCAGTGTGTACGGGCGATCGACCTCGACCATCAGCCACGTCTTGAGCGCATCGAGCGCACCTCGGAGCTCGGCCTCGCCGAGCTGGGCAGGGACGTTCATGCGAACGAGCGGCGCTCGACGATCGTCGAACCAGGGGTGCCGGGGACCGTGCTTCATTCCGGCGTTCACGTCGCCTCCGCGGGTGCCCGCACGAGCCTGCCCCGGACCGAACGCGACCCGCAAGCACGTTTCACGGCGGCGATCGCATCGGGCGCGCGCGCGGCGCGTCGGAGGCGCTCGGCCCGGATCGCTCTCAGATCGAAACGGTATTGGATCGCGGTCGAGGGCGCGCGTCATCGTGCGTCGATGCCTTTCGAGATCCTCGCGCCCGCCGATCGTGAGCGGATGCGCGTCGCAGGACGCATGGCGGCCGCCACCCTGCGCGCGATCGGGCTCGAGATCCGTCCCGGGATGACCACCGCCGACATCGATGCTCGGGTGCGGGCCGACACCCGCGCTCGGGGCGGCGTCCCGAGCCAGCTCGGCTATCACGGCTTCCCGGCGGCGGTCTGCACGAGCGTCAACGAGGTGGTCTGTCACGGGATCCCTTCGCCCCAGCGAGCTCTTCGCGACGGCGACATCGTGAACGTCGACGTCACGACCTACGTCGGCGGCTTCCACGGCGACACGTCGGCGACGTTCTTCGTCGGTGAGCCGAGCCCCGAGGCGAGGCATCTCGTCGAGACCGCACGACGCTGTCGCGACGCCGGGATCGCAGTCGTCCGGCACGGCGCGCGCCTCGGCGACATCGGCGCTGCGGTCGAGGAGCTCGCGCGCGCGGCCGGGCTCTCCGTCGTGCGTGACTTCGGCGGGCACGGCATCGGGCGCGAGATGCACCAGGCGCCCCACGTCTCCCACGTCGGTCGGCGCGGCGCAGGGCCGAGGCTCGTCGCCGGGATGGCGATCACGATCGAGCCGATGCTGAACCTCGGACGCGCCGACGTGATCATCGCCAACGGCGAGTGGAACGTGGTCACCGCCGACGGCTCGTGGTCGGCGCAGTTCGAGCACACGCTCTTGGTCGAGCGGGACGGCGCCGAGATCCTCACGCTGCCTGGGCCCGACGCGCTCTCTGACGTACGCTCTGCCGCACCATGAGCCTCGCGCAGCTCCGCTACTTCGTCGCCGTCGCCGAGGAGGGCCACGTCGGCCGCGCAGCGGCGCGGCTCCACATGTCGCAGCCTCCGCTCAGCCGACAGATCCGAGCGCTCGAGGACGAGGTCGGACTGCCGCTCTTCGAGCGGAGCGCGCGCGGCATGTCGCTCCTGCCCGCCGGCGCCGCGTTCCTCGAGCACGCGCGCAGGATCTTGTCCGACCTCGATCACGCCGTCCGCGACGTGCGCGCGCGACGAAGACCGCGCTGACGTCGCACGACGTGCGCGCTCGGCCTCAGAACGTCGCCGCGGTGCGGGCGCCGCGCAGCGCGCCGACCGTCGTCGCGATCAACACGAGCGCGACGAACACCAGCGAGAGCGTCACGTTGTGCGCGGACTCGCCGACCCCCACCATCGCCACCGCGCGGTCGGGCGCATCGGTGACGTGCTGGAAGCTGGCGCTGACGCCGCGCACGAACCCGAGCATGCCGGAGACCATCGTCAGCAGCGCCGTCGAGACGACGAGCGGGACGAAGCGGCGCTCGGGGCGCATGGCGTAGACCGCAGCGGCGGCGAGCGCGAGCGCGCCGAAGAACAGCGTCGGGTACATGCCCCAGCCGCCGTCGTGGAACGTGTCGATCATGTCGGACCTCCGGCGGCGTCTGACATCGCGCGCAGACCCGGGTTCCGAAGATGATCTCGAGGGAGCCGCGCTGCGGCGCGGGCTCGCGGGCGCGCGTCGGACGAGCGCTCACGGGAGGTCGACGCGGTCGGGGGCGGTCGGGAGCGGGGAGAGTCGTGGGGCGCGGAGGGCGCGTCGGGTGGGAACGTCGGGAACGAGGAGCAGCTCGCGGTGGCTCGCGGCGCCGCGGCGGAAGACGGTGATGGCGGCGTCGAGATCGCCGTCGCCGTCGAGGTCGGCGATCGCGATGTCCTGCGCGACCAGACCGCGCGGGAGCCGGACGAACGTGACGCGCGCGAGGCGATCGCCGATCGCCCCGAGCAGCGCGACGCTCTCGTCGGGCATGCGCATCGCGATCTCCGCGCGACCGTCGGCGCCGATGTCGAGCGTGGTGAGGGCGTACGTCACCCGATCGACGTCGAGCCGCTCGGGATCGTCCTCGAGGGCTCCGCGGAAGACGTGGGTGCCGGAGCGGCCGGTGATCACCGCGTCGATCGTGCCGTTGCCGTCGAGATCGCCGGCCTCCATGCGCCAGCCGCCGTCGATCGCGCGGTCGAGCGCGAGCTCGAGGCCGCCGCGGCCGTCGCCGCGGAGCACGCGCAGATGGCCGTGCTGATCGAGCGCGGCGCTCGCGATCAGCACGTCGGCGTGGCCGTCGCCGTCGCGGTCGCCGAGCGCGATCGAGGTCGGGCCGAGCCCGGCGTCGTGGTGACGTCGGGCCACGCGGCGCGCGCGGTTGCGCGTGACGAGCACGTGGCCGTCGCGATCCGCCCAGGGCTCGCCGGCGTCGAGGATCGCGAGCTCGGGCCCGCGCGATCGCATGAGATCACCGGCCGCCACGTCGGCGACCTGCGCACGCGCGATCGCCCGGGTCTCTTCCCACTCGAGACCGGGGCCGATCGGGGCGAGGTGGACGCGACCGCCGCGGCCGCCGTTGCTCGGCTTGCGGTTGTTGCTGCGGAACGGGAGCACCAGATCGCGCGCGCCGTCGCTCTCGAGATCGACCGCGATCGGTCGCTCCGCGCTCGGAGCATCGCCGTCGCGATATCCGGTCCACACGAACGAGCGCAGCGTGTCGGCGATGATCGTGCCGTCGTGCCGCGCCGACACCCGGACGACGTGCACGCGATCGGCGCACGCGACCGCGAGCAGCGGGCCGTCTTCGGTCGGCAAGAGCGTCACGTACGACGAGTGTGACCAGTGCGCGCCGCTGCAGAACGAGTACGCGCGAGCAGGCGCGGCCGACGCGGTGTTCGCGAAGCGCGGGAGAGGAGCGGGCGTGGCGTCGTCGGCGATCGCGAGCGCACCGGCACTGATCGCGGCGATCGCGACGAGCGACGCTCGGAGCCTCGCAGCCATTCGGATCAGATCCGCAGCCGTACGGAAACACGACGCATCGCGATCACGTAAGCACGCCGCGCGTGCTGCCCCACGATGCTCGGCGCGTCAGTCGACGACGTGATTGCGCGGCCGCTTCACGATCGGCGCGCGTAGCGCAACGCGCTCGCTCGTCGCGCCTTCTCCGGCGTCCCGCTCTCGTTCTTCGGCGTGCTCAGCGCGAGGTGCTCTTCTTGATCGAGGGCTTCTTGTGGATCGCGGGCTTCTTCGCGAGCACCGCCGGCTTCTTGCGGATCGCGGGCGTGACCTCGACGGGCGCGGGAGCCTCGCTCTTCGTTTGCTTCTTCGGCTTCTTCGGAGGGAGCGAGCGGGCGTGCTCGACGCCGCGCTGCGCCCAGCGCGCCACCTGCTCGGGCCGCCCGAGGCCGGACGGCTCGACGTAGACGAAGCCCTCGAGCGCCTTGCCGGTGAAGGTCATCGGCGCGACGTGGCGCTCCTCGAGCGTGCGCTCGTACGCGTCCGCGCCGACGCGCACCATCATCTGCGAGCGCACCACGCCGCACGCCATGTGGCCGTTCACCATGAACGCGATGCCGCCGAACATGTGGCGCTCTTCGAGCCCCGGCACGTCGTCGAGCGCGCGCCGGATGCGCTCCGCGAGATCTTCGTCGTACGCCATGACGCGCACGATCGTACACCTCGGATCAGGCGTGCGTCAGGCCCACCGCGGCGGCGACGTCGTCGCGGTACGCGAGCCAGCGCTCGAGCGCTTCCTCCATCGAGGTCACGACGCGCGCGCGCTCGGACGCGGGGACGTCGCCCTCCATCACGCGCCACGCCGCGAGTCGATGATCACCCTCGATGCCGCGATGTGCCTTCGTGAGGGCGAGCGACGCGAGCGGCAGGCCGTAGTGCTTCACCAGCGGGTGCTGATCGAGCGGAGGCTCGGGGCGCGGCGGCGCGCTGGCATCGAAGAGCGCGCGCTCGTGCGGCGTGCCCTCGACGAAGAGCGTCACGATCGCGGTCGCGACCGACCAGCCGCGCTGCGTGGTCGCGTCGTCGAGGAGCGCGCGATACCGCGCCGCGCCCGGCAGGAGCTCGACGCGGTCGAAGCGCGCGAGATCGAAGCCGAGGCCCCGCGGATACTCGAGGAAGAGCTCGGGATGAGGGCGCCCCGCGTGCAGGCCGCCGGTCTCTTCTTCGTAGAGGTTCTCGGCGAGCTCGCGCCGCACCGACGCGATCGGGCACTGCACGTACGCGCGTCCGACCAGCACCGGGAAGTCGCGCACGTAGACCTCCCACTCCTGCTCGAGGTGCAGGTGCAGTCGATCGCGCGCGACGCGGCCCGACGTGAACGAGGGCCACGCCCAGTGGTTCTTGCGCTCCATGACGCGGAGCAGCGCCTCGCGGAAGTCGGCGGTCTGCATGCGCGGGGATCGTAGACGCCGCGGCGCCGCGCGCCCAATTCGTGTGCGATAGTGCGCGCCTCATGCAGCGGATCGTCGGCTTCGCGTGGCTGGGAATGATCGTCGCGCTCGGCGGATGCCTCGGCGTGGAGACGTACCGCGAGCGCATGCCCGCGCCGACGCTGGCGATCCGTCTGGTCGCGATCGATCCGCAGGACGCCGAGGTGCTGCCGCGGCTGAGCGGAGACACGTCCGAGCTGCTCGCGATCGAGCGCGCCGAGGTCGTCGGCTCCGAGAACATCCGGCGCGTGCGCCTGCTCGACGCGGCGCAGGGCGTGCGCGTCCTGGTGCTCGAGGTCGACGAGATCGGCCGCGCGCGCCTCGAGGAGGCCTCGCGCGCGCACATCGGAGGCCGCATGGCGGTCGTCGTCGACGGACGCGTCGTCGCGGCGCCGACGATCCTCAACCCGCTGACCGAGCGCGAGGTCTACGTCTCGGTCGCGGAGCCAGACGTCGAGCGCGCCTTCGGCGCGATCAGCGCGAGCGAGTAGGGGCCGCTCCCGTACGGTCCCTCCGGGGCGAGCACTCTTGCTGAGTCAGAGCTCGACACGGTAGCTCGGCGAGGGCGTGTCGAGCGCGGTGCCGACGATGCGGAGGCGCTCTTCGTGACGCAGCGCACCGAGGATCGAGAGGGATCCCTCGAGCTGGAGCTCGCCGGTGACCTCGACCTCTGCCGGCGTGGAGGTCGACTCGAGGGCGACCAGCGACGCGGCGGCGTGCGCGCCGAGGGGTCCTGCGAGCGCGGGGAGCGCGATGCGATCGACGCGCACGCCGAGCGGCGTCGCGCCGTCGACGTGCACGCCGGCGAGCGAAGCGACCGACTCGCCGCGCCGCACGACCTCGAGCGACGACAGCTCCATCGGCGGCGGGTCGCTCGTCGCGAGCTGCGCGAGGCCTCCCATCAAGAGGCCGACGCGATCGGGGATCGCGAGCGCCTCGAGGATCGATCCCCACTCGCCCGGCTCGGGGTCGGCGGGCAGCGCCGCCTCGCGCAGCGTCAGCCGTACGCCACCGCCGTCGATCCGCGAGGGCTGCTGATCCTCGATCGCGACGCGCAGCGGATCGATCAGCTCGAACGACTCGATCGCGCCGCTCCGCACGGTGCAGAACGTCGGTGCGGCGATCGCGTCGTCGAGCGTCCACGACACCTCGACCGCGAAGCGATCGTCGCACTCGATGCCCCGCTCGAGCAGCCGAGCGCGCGCGATGCTCGTCGCGATCGGCGAGCGCATCAGCGCAGCGCCGCCGCACACGAGGCACGTGCCGGCGACGATCGCGAGCGCGAGGCAGCCGACCCATCGTGATCGGGGCCGCGCGGCTCGCGCTGGATGCGAACGCTCCGTCATCGCGGCTCAGCCGTGACATCGACGCGAACACTGCGCCACCTCACCGCCCGATCGCCGTGCCGCGTTTCAGCAGTCGCGCCGCACCGGCGATGGTGCGTATCCTGGTTGCTCGCGCTGATGGAGGCTTCCTTGCGACGTATTGCTCTGCCGCTCGTGCTCGTGCTCGCCGTGCCTCTGACCGGCTGCCCCGATCGCCTCCCGAGGGACGACGCCGGCGTGCCCGTCGATGCGAGCGAGCCCGACGCCCAGGTGCCGATCGACGCGGGCACGCCAGACGACGCGCAGGTCGACGCATCGATTCCTCCCGACGCCTTCGTGCCCGACGGCGGCATGCCGCCGACCGGCACGTCCGAGCCCGCGCCCGCGGCCGAGATCGTGCGCGCCGGCACCGGCGGCTTCCTGCTGCGCGGCACCGTGCTCGCGCCCGACGGCCCGATCACGCCGGGCGAGGTGCTGATCGTCGGCGACACCATCACCTGCGTCGCCGCCGACTGCTCGGCCGAGCCGATGGCCGACACCGTCACGATCATCGACACCCACGCGACCATCTCGCCGGGGCTGATCGATGCGCACAACCACCTCGGCTACAACTTCCTGCCCGAGTGGGTGCCCGACCCGCTGATGCTCTGGATGAATCGCTACGAGTGGGCGAACGATCCGGGCTACGAGGCGCACGTCGAGCCCTACGCCGCGCACCGCGCGACCGGCACGCATTACTGTCCGGCGGCGAAGTGGGGCGAGCTGCGGTCGATCGTGCACGGTACGACGACGATCCAGGGTCAGTCGTTCCCGCAGAGCTGCGTGAACCGATTGGCACGCAACGCCGATCACTTCCACGGCCTCGGAGACGACGAGCTCGGAGAATCGATTCCCGATCTGATGCAGACGAACATCGGCTCGGTGCGCGACGTGACCGACGCTGCGCGCGCGACCTTGGTGAACAGCTTCCGCGATGGCTCGACGACTCGCTACGCGGTCCACATGGCCGAGGGCTACGCGGGCTCGATGGTCGATCGCGAGTTCGCGTCCTACGCCGGCCGCGATACGCGCACCGTCGATCTCTTCCGCGACACCGACGGAACGCCGTTTCGAACCGCGATGCTGATCCACTCGCTCGGGCTGACCGAGGACGAGCTCGAAGAGGCCGCGATGGTCGGCGCCTACACGGTCTGGTCGCCCTCGTCGAACATGGTGCTGTACGGCCGAACGGTGGACATCGCACGGCTGCTCGAGCTCGGGGTGGAGGTGGCGCTCGGTCCCGACTGGACCCCCTCGGGCGCCGACGAGATGCTCTCCGAGATGCGATTCGGCTTCGACTTCGCGACCGCCGAGGCGATCCCCGCGGTCACCACGGAGCGGCTCTGGGACATGGCGACGCGGGGCGGCGCGGTGGTCGTCGGGCTCGACGCTCACATCGGATCGCTGGTGGTCGGCCGGCGCGCGGACATCACGGTGTTCGGCCGCACGAGCGGTGATCCGTACCGCGCCGTGCTCGACAGCCGCGCGCAGGACGTGCGTCTCGTGATGATCGATGGCGCGGCGTACTACGGCGACCTCGCGCTCGAGAGCGCCACGGCGGTGAACGGCGACTGCGAGATGCTCGACGCGTGCGGCACCGCGAAGTTCCTGTGCGCGGCGAACACCCCCGGCGCGATGACGGCGACCGCGCGAGCCACCGAGACCGTCGAGGAGATCCGGACGCAGCTCTACAACATCCTCGAGGGAATCGGCTATCCGCCCGACGAGCAGTACGGCCGCGGCGACGAGCTCCTGCCGCTCGTCGACTGCAGTCTCTGAGTGACGCGCGGCGCGCGGCCGCGCGCGCGTTCAGAGGATCTCGCTGCCGCCTCGCTTGCCGCGGCGGCTCGCGCCGTCGCCGGCGGGCGAGAAGCCGCTCTCGCGCCGAGGAGGGCGTGTGTCGCGCGCGGGAGGGGCGTCGGACTGGTACTTCGCGAGCGCCTCGGCGATGCGACGGATCTCGGCGCGCTGCGCGGGGCCGAGCGCCTTGACGGCCTCGACCAGCGGACGCAGCTCCTCGTCGGCGAGCCGCTCCTCGAACCCGAGCAGATCGTTCGGCGTCGTGCGGAGCACGTTCGCGAACGTGACGAGCGTCGGCAGCGAAGGCAGACAGCGCGCGCGCTCGATGCGGCTGACGAGCTCCGGCGAGACGCCCGCGAGCTCCGCGAGCCCGCTCTGCGAGAGCCCGAGGGCGTGCCTGCGCTCGCGGATGCGAATGGACACGCTCTTGGCTACGGGATTCACTAGATGCCGGTGAGTACAAGGGAAAGCGCCGCGCGCCAAGGGAAACGAGGTCATGGATCCTGTACCGCAGATACAGACGTGCGCGCCCCCATGCGGGAACGTCAGGCCATCTCGTGCGCGTACTGATCTCTGCGCCGCGTTACGTCGTCGTCGACAAGCCGTCGGGGCTCTCGGTGCACAAGGGCTGGGATGCGTCGCCGGACACGGTGATGCGGCGGCTGCGGGCGGATCTAGGGCGATGGGTCTATCCCGTCCACCGTCTCGATCGCGCGACCAGCGGCGTGCTGATCATGGCGCTGGATCCGGAGTGCGCAGGTGTGCTCTCGGCCGCGTTCCGCGAGGGACGCGTCGAGAAGGAGTACGTCGCGCTGGTGCGCGGCGCGCTGACCGAGCCGGGGCGCGTCGATCACGCGATCCCCTCGCACGTCGGCGGCGAGCGCGTCGACGCGATCACCGACTACGCGCCGCTCGCGATCGCGCGCGAGCGCTACACGCTCGTGCGCGCGTGGCCGCGCACCGGCAAGAGCCATCAGATCCGCCGGCACATGAAGCACCTGAGTCGGCCGCTGCTCGGCGACACGACGTACGGCGACGGCAAGGAGAACCGCGCGATGCGCGAGCAGATCGGCCTGCACCGGCTCGCGCTGCATGCGTCGTCGATCGCGTTCCCCGATCCCGAGAGCGGTGAGCGCGTCGAGGCGTCTGCGCCGCTCCCCGACGATCTGCGCGCGCCACTCGAGCGGCTCGGCTTCGCGGCCGAGCTCCTCGATGCGATCGGGGCGAGCACTCCTGCAGGGTCAGCGGCCGTCTAGAATCGGCTCGCCCGCTCCGGGGCGAGCACTCCTGCAGGCTCAGCGCGCGAAGATCCGTGACGGGTCCTTGAAGCTCTTGAGCTCGAGCGCGTTGCCCGACGGATCGCGCAGGAAGAAGGTGGCCTGCTCGCCGACCTCGCCGGCGAAGCGGATGCGCGGCTCGATCACGAAGGGCACGCCCGCGGCGCGCAGCCGATCGGCGAGCGTGTGCCAGGCGTCCCACTCGAGGATGACGCCGAAGTGCCGCACCGGGACCTCGTCGCCGTCGACCGCGTTCGACGCGGCGAGCGACTCGTCTTCGGCCACGTGCGCGGTGATCTGGTGGCCGAAGAAGTCGAAGTCGATCCAGCGCGCGTCCTCGCGACCGATCGCGCAGCCGAGCACGTCGGCGTAGAAGCGGCGGGTCGACTCGAGATCGCGCACCGGGAACGCGAGGTGGAAGGGCGGCATCATCGTCCGCGTCTGCCAGAGCGCCGCGCCCTCGGCAAGGAGCGCGCGGAGCCCCTCGAGCGTGAGCGTCGTCGATCAGGGCGTCGCCGACGGCTGCACCGTCTGGATGCCGGGCTCGCCGCCGCTCGCCGCGTCCTCCTGGAAGCGCATCGCGGCGCCGTCGCCCTCGACGCAGTAGTCGAAGCGGCGGTCGCTGCCGGTCACGATGGTCGTGCCGTCGAGCGTGTACGTGTTGAGGTCGTCGACCATCGACTCGAACGTGATGTCGCAGAGGCAGCCGGGCGCCTCGGCGACGCAGGTCGCGCTGCCCGAGGTGCCGAGCGCGGAGTCGAGCGCGCCCTCGGTCGCGCGGCAGTTCACGATCATGCAGTCGGGGGAGAGATAGAACGTGCCGGTCGCGCTGCTCGTGACAGTGCGCGCGACGGTGGTGTCGGTGAACACGATCGTGCCCTCGATCGTGCCGTCCGAGCCGCGCACCTCGATGTCGTCGGCGGTGCAGTCCGCGGGGACGCCGGGCTGCATCAGCGCCTCCTCGAGCAGCTCGTCCTTCTCGATGCAGACCTCGGCGTAGCACCACGATCCGACGACGTCGCCGCCGCACGGCGCGAGCGGCGGCGTGCACGTCTGCTCGATGTGGATGCGGCTCGCCGCGCAGGTCGCCGGCGGCGGCGGTCCGCCGTCCTGGCCTCCGTCGACCGGACCGCTGTCGCCCGGCGGCCCCGAGTCTGCGGCGGTGCTGCCGTCGGTCGGTGTCGTGCCCGAGTCGACGGGCGCGCTGCCGCTGTCCACCTCGCCCGCGGCGCGGTCATCGCACGCCACCAGAGCAAGCATCAAACATCCCAGTCCCACGCTACGAAGTCGCATGCGCGCGATGGTCACCGACGCTCCGCGCAGAGGCAACGCCCCGCCGTGCGTGAGCGCGCGCTCCCGCGCTCCGCCGGCTCAAGCGACCGGATCTTCGTAGTCGCCTTCGGGGTTGCCGAAGGGCTGCGCGAGGGGGAGGCCGCGCGTGGCTTCGAAGTGGCGCAGGGCCCAGTGCACCGACGGGAACGCGAGGTCGTCCCACGGGATCTCGTCCCAGCGCATCAAGCGCACCTCGAGAGACTCCGGGCCGCATGCGATCTCGGGGGCGACGAGGCGCGCGCGATAGAAGAGCTGCACCTGGCTGATGTGCGGGATCGAGTAGACCGCGAGCAGCCCCTCGAGCTCGATGTTCGCGCACGCCTCCTCGCTCGCCTCGCGGCGCGCGCCTTCCTCGGGCGACTCGTGGAGCTCGAGGTAGCCGGCAGGTAGCGTCCAGAACCCGCGGCGCGGCTCGATCGCGCGCTTGCACAAGAGGATGCGCTCACCCTCGGTGACCACCGAGCCGACGACGATCTTCGGGTTCTCGTACGCGATGAAGTCGCAGTCCGGGCAGACGAGGCGCGGCTTGTCGTCGCCCTCCGGGATGCGGCGCTCGCGCGGCCCACGTGCGATCGGCAGCTTCATCTCGACCCACTGCGGTGCATCGGCCGAGGATACCGGAGCGAGGCGCGAGCGCGGAGGACGGGCGAGAGCGCGGTCACTCTTTCTTCGTGGCGCGCGCGCGCTGCGCTCCCCAGCGGCGCGCCCACACGTCGAGGGGCACGAGCAGCTCACCGAGCGAGCGACCGTGCGCGGTGAGCACGTACCCCTGGTCGGTCGCGTCGATCAGGGCGTGCTCCCGCAGCTCGGCGAGGCGGGCGTTCAGGACGCTGGGCGACACGTCGTCGCATCGCTCGCGCAGCGCGCGGAAGGACAGCGCGCCCTCGCGCAGCTCCCAGAGCACGCGCAGCGCCCATCGCTTCCCGAGCAGATCCAGCAGGACCATGATGGGCCTGCCGGTGCGGCTCCCACGGACGGCGGGACGAGACACGATGCGGTTCTCCTTGCGCTACGGTTTCCGTAGCGATAGGCGTTGCTACGAAAACCGTAGCACGCCGCTGCGGCGAGAGGAGCGCACGATGAGCCCGACCGTACGCATCGCCCCCGCCACGCCCCCGTACGACGCCCGCGCCGCGGAGGACCTCGCCGCGCTGATGCCGCCCGGGATCGAGCCGATCGGTCTGTTCCGCACGCTGGCGAAGAACCCGAGGGTGCTGCGCCGGGTCCGCCGCGGCGGGCTGCTCGATCCCGGGAGCATCACCCTGCGGCAGCGCGAGATCGTGATCCTGCGCACCACCGCGCGCGCGGGCGCGGAGTACGAGTGGGGCGTGCACGCGGCGTTCTTCGGCGCGGCCGCGGAGCTCGACCACGAGCAGCTCCACGCGACGGTGTGGCTCGGCCCGGAGGCCGCGTGCTGGCGTGCCGACGAGTCGCTGCTGGTGCGCGCGTGCGACGAGCTGCACGAGACTGCGCGCGTCGCCGACGAGACCTGGAGCGCGCTGCGCGGCAGCTTCGGGGAGGACCAGCTGATCGAGGTGCTCGTGCTCGCCGGGCTCTACCGCGCGATCTCCTACGTGGTGAACGGCACCGGAGTCGCGCTCGAGGAGCTCGCGCCGCGCTTCCCGGCCGAGCGGTGAGTGGCTGCGCGGGGCGCGCGCGCGCTACGGCGTGATCTAGACTCGCCATCGATGAAGTACCCGACGCGGTTCGAGGGGCTGCACGATCTCGCGCGGCTGCCGTTCTTCGAGGTGCGCGAGGGGCGGCTGGTGGTGTCGGATCCTTCGGTGCCCGAGGCGATCGACATGCACACGCACCTCGCGCTCGCGTTCGTGCGCCCGATGCAGCTCGACCTGTCGCGCGCGCCCGCCCCGACCGAGCACTATCTGCCGGCGGAGCGCGCGCTCGATCTCGACGTGTACCTCAACCGTAACTTCTCCCCGGAGGACATGGCGCGCATGACGCGCGACCTCGGGATCGGGAGCCTGCGCTCGAGCGGGATGCGCGCGACCCACACGGTGCCCAACCTCGTGCGCGAGATGGGCGAGCTGCGGATCTCGCAGAGCGTGCTGCTCGCGATCGATTTCCCGCTCGGTCTCTCCGACAACGCGCGCGGATGGCTGCGCGCCACGCACGAGCAGGACGAGCTGGTGGTGTTCGGGTCGGTGCATCCCTTCGATCGCGACGTCGAGGGGAAGCTCGACGAGCAGCTCGCGCTCGGCGCCTGCGGCATCAAGGTGCACCCCGCGGTGCAGCTGGTGAAGCCCGACGCGGCGCGCTGCATCGCGCTCTATCGTGCGTGCGGCGCGCGCGGGCTGCCGGTGCTCTTCCACTGCGGGCCCGTCGACATCGAGCCGCTCCTCGGGCGCTATCTGTCGCAGGTGCGCCACTACGAGCGCGCGATCGCCGAGTGCCCGGGCACGAAGTTCGTGCTCGGTCACTCGGGCGCGCTGCAGCTCGAGCAGGGCCTCGCGCTCGCGAAGCGCTACCCGAACGTGTGGCTCGAGCTCGCGTCGCAGTCGCTCTCGAACGTGAAGCGGCTGATCGACGAGGCGCCGCCCGAGCGCGTCGTGTTCGGGACCGACTGGCCCTTCTATCACCAGGCGATCGGGCTCGCGAAGGTGCTGATCGCGACCGACGGCGACCTCGCGATGCGGCGCGCCGTGCTCCACGACAACGCCGCGCGACTGCTTGGTCTCGCGTCCGGGATCAGCGCGGCTCGAGCGCGCCGATCGTGACGAGCGCGCCGGTCATCGACGCGTGCTCGGCGGCGATCCAGTCGTCGGAGCGCACGACGCTCGAGACGCGGACCTCGTCGATCGCGCCGATCCACGAGTTCGAGCCGCTCTGGGCGCTGCCGAGGTTCGCGGTGCTGGGCGTGACCGGCCAGGCGCGGGCGCGCTCGATCACGTGCGCGCCATCGGAGTAGAGGCGCGCCTGGCCTTCGCCGTACGTGCAGCACGAGTATCGCCACGAGCGATCGCCGGGGATGTACACGTCGTAACCGACGAGGGTCGTGCCGTCGGCGCCCTGGCACTGGAGCTGTTCACCATGGCGGCCGAGCGCGAAGGCGCCGACCGGGCGATCGCCGATGCCGTACGAGAACATCCAGTAGTAGGACGCCCCGTCGTCGTCGGTGCGGTTCCAGACGCACACGCTGCGCGGCGACTCGCCGACGGGAAACGGATTGTCGCTGACGACGACCGAGCCGCCGCCGACGAGCCGGCCATCACCGACCTGCGCCTCGGTCGCGGTCGTGCTGCGGTTCGAGCCGGGCGGGCTGCGGCTCGCCGACGAGTCGCGAAACGGGTCGTCCTCGTCGAGGTGGTAGACGCCGACGTAGTCCGCCGTGAACACGCCGTTGGGCGACGATACGTCGCTCGCGGTCGGGTCGCCGAAGTAGAGGTCGAGGTCGTGGGTCGCGCGCGCGCCGGCCTGCGGAAGCCGAACCCACACGTGCGAGGTCGCGGCCGGATCCCAGGTCTCGACCTCGTGCGGGAGCGGCGTGCAGTCGGCGAGCACGAAGCGCAGGTCCGCGCCGTCGTCGCGCGCGATGCCGGTGCCGAGCGCGCCGGGAGGGAGCGACACGAGGATCGGGAAGTCCGCGAGCGGATCGTCGTAGCTGCGGCCGTCGACCGTGATGCGCACGCGATGGGAGAAGTCCGGCCAGCAGTCGCCGGGGATCTGCGCGTCGAGGCCGGCGTCCAGCACGGCGCCGTCGGGCCACGCGCCGAGCGAGTACTCGCCGCCGCAGCCGAGCAGCAGCAGCGCCGCGAACAGTCCGACCGCCCGAGCCATGCTCGCCGATGGTCTCAGCTGACGCGCTCGCGGTCCAAGCGTTCGTCGCCCTATCGCCCCGATCCGCCGAGGGCCTCGAAGAGCACCACGAGCTGCAGCCCCGGTCGCAGCAGCCACGGATCGAAGGCCTCGCGCGGTCCGCCGGGCGACTGCACCGAGAAGCGGGTGTCGCCGAGATCGATCGCGAACGTCAGATCGACGCGCACCGAGAGCGCGGGATCGGGATGGACGAGCACGCCGAGCAGCGCGCGGCCGAGCGTGGTGGTCGTTCCGAACGGTGCCTCGAGCGCGAGCGTCACATCGTTGCCGGCGAGCGGCACCGCGTGCGAGAGCTCGATCGCGACGCCGAGCGCGGCGCTCAGCGACACGTCACGAGAGATCGACACGTCGAGCAGCGCGTCGAGCGCGATGGCGCCGCCGACGAAGCTCGCGCCCGCCAGCTCTCGGCGAACCTCGCTGGGCGCCACGAAGAACCCCGACAGGCGCGCGCCCCCGCGCGTCGCACCGCGGGCGCGCAGCTCGATCGCGATCCCCGGACCGTGCAGCGGCGCGTCGTTGAGCCAGAGCTCGGCGCGGTACGCG
>JALYRN010000188.1 GCA_030855295.1 Myxococcota bacterium
CGGCTGCTGCGACGCCGCGAGCCGGCCGCGGAGCTCGCACGCGCGCGCGCGCCGAGCGGGCGCGTCGAAGTCGGAGCCGAGCAGATCGAGCACCACGTCATGGATGCGCGCGCCGTCGGGCGTGATCGTCACGAGCCCGCGCGCGATCAGCGGCTCGAGCTCGATCGTCTCGCGTTCGGTGGTGAGCAGAGACAGCACGTCGACCGGCACCTCGCTGCGCAGCCACGCGAGGCTCTCGACGAACGCGAGCTCCGGCTCGCGCAGGCCGCCGAGCAGCTCGCGTCGGCTGTCGCTCACCGCCTCGTCGATGCCGCGCGCGAGCACCTGCTTGAGCACCCACGGCGAGCCGCCCGCCGCCGCGACCAGCCCGTGCGATCGGTGCTCGGCGAGGCGCGGGTCGAGCGCGCGCGCGAGCCCGAGCAGCTCGCCCTCGCTCAGACGACCGAGCGCCACCGACCGCTCCGCGAGGTCCGCGGCCTGCAGCGGACGACGCGTGGTGACGACGAGCTTCGCGTCGCGCGCGTACGCCGCGAACGGCAGCAGCAGATCCTCGGCGTCGCCGTCGATCACGTGATGGACGTCGTCGAGCACGATCCATGGCGAGGTCTCGGCCGCGAGCTCGAAGAGCGTCTCCAGGCAGAGCGAGAGATCGGTCTGCACCGCGACCAGATCGAGCTCGTCCTCGCGCCCGACGTGCGCTGCGAGCGCGTAGAGCAGCGTTCGACAGAGCTGCTCGAGCGGCTCGTCCCGCGGCACCGCGAAGAAGAACGCGCGATCGATCGCGTCGGGGAAGCACCGCGCGATCGTCTCGAGCACCAGCGCGGTCTTGCCGATTCCTCCGGGGCCGACGATCGCCGCGAAGGCGCCGCGCTCGAGCACGCGCCGCAGCCGCTCGAGCTCGTCGTCGCGCCCGACGAAGGTCGCGGGTGCGTTCGGCAAGCGGAGCCGGAGCGGTACGGAGGAGCGCTTGCGTCGCGGGGCCATGTCGCGGGTGGCGCGCTCTCCGGAGCGGAGCGCGGGAGCGCGATCATAACGCTGGTACACTGGCAGCTGTGCTCGGAACGACGAGACTCTGGTCGACCGTGATCGGCGCGTTCGTCGCCGGCTGCGTGCTCGAGCCGGTGCCGATCGACGGGCTCGCCTGCCCGTGCGCCGCGCCGTACGTGTGCGACGAGGCGGCGAGCCGCTGTGTCGAGCGTCTGGTCACGGTGTGCGGTCGCGCGCGCGTGTCCGCGGGCTCGATCGATTTGTCGACGTTCGAGCGCTCCTGGGTCACGCCGGAGCAAGCGGGCGTGCGCTGGGCGCTCGAGGATCCGAGCGTGGTGTCCGAGCTACAGATCGATCTCGCCGCGTCGGCGACGGCGATGGACGAGGGCGACTTCGAGACGATCGACGGCGAGGTGAACCCCGAGCTCGGCCGACCCTTCCTGCTCCGCACGAGCGGCTCCGATCCGGTGCTCTCGACGGTGCTGCGGGACCTCGCGCCGGACACCGCGTACGCGGTGCGTCTGGTGGTGATCGACCGCGGCGGCCGCGTCTCGTGCAGCGACGACGTGCCGCTGCGCACCAACCTCGCGCCGACCGACGCGATCGAGCTCTTCGAGGAGTCGCTCCCGCCGGGCGCGAGGCTGCGCCCCATCTGCACGGGCAGCACGCTCGCGATCGATCCCGCCACCGCGCACGAAGGCGAGGCGTCGATCGCGCACACGTTCCTCTGCGCGCGCGCGGGGGACGCCACCACGTCGGTGTGCACGGAGCCCGCGGAGCTCGGCGCGGAGTGCTGGGAGAACGTCGGCTTCGAGAGCGCGTCGATCGACGCGCAGAGGCTGTCGGCGGGCGACTTCGACAGCGCGTTCGTCGAGGTCGCGGTCGCGATCGACGACACCAGCACGGCGTTCTGGAGCGAGGCCGATCTCCGCGTCGGCGCGGACCTCTACCGCATCTCGCGATTCACGCTCGTCGCGGATGGTACCTACCATCGCTATCAGCTCCCGCTCTCGGCCCTCCGGCGCGCGTGCTACGACGATCCGCCCGGCTGCACCTGGAACGAGCCGCTCGCGCTCGCGGCGCTGAGCGAGAGCATCGGCGGCTTCCGCGTCGGCACCACGCTCTCGCACGGCGCGCGCCTGTCCGTCGACTCGATCTTCCTGCGCTGGTGAGCGCAGCGGCGACGATCTCAGCGCGTCTCAGCGGCGAGCTCTGCGAGGAAGCTGCAGTCTCGTGATCGGTGTTGGAAGGCCGATCGATGACGGGACTGCAACGCTCGCTCGAGGCCGCGGTCTCGACCGCGACGCACGCGGTTCCCCGCCGCAACGAGACTGCAGAACGAGCCCACCGCCACAGGAGCTGAGCATGCTGATGAATCGACGCTGGGGACGAAGGGAGTTCCTGCGGGCTGCAGGCATCACCACCGCCGCGGGCGCGCTCGCCGGGATGCTACCCCTGACTCGAGCCGAGGCCGGCGGTGGTCCAAAGCGCCTCGTGCTGGTCACGAGCGGACAGGGGACCGACTTTCCGCGCTGGCGACCGACCGGCGGCGAGCGAGACTTCGTGCTGTCGCCGCAGCTCGAGCCGCTCGCTGCGTACCGCGACCGCATGCTCGTGCTCGACGGGATCGACAACGTCGCGGCGCGATTGCCGGGGAGCGACGGGAGCCGCGGCCAGGGCGGGCACTTCGGGATCGGAACGCTCTGGACCGGGAGCAAGGTGCCCGGTTCCAGCGACGCGCTCGCGGGCAAGGCGACGGCGCCCTCGATCGACCAGATCATCGCGGACCGCGTCGGAACCGAGACGCGGTTCGACGTGCTCCGGTTCTCGATGGGCGCCACGCGTGGGACGGGCGGCGGCGCGAAGATCGCGCACTGGCGCGCTCCGGGCGAGACGGGCGAGAGCGAGCACGATCCGGCGCGCGTCTTCGACCGCCTGTTCGGTGATCTCACGGGCGGCGAGGAGGCAGCGGCGCGCCTTCGAGCGGAGCGACGCAGTGTGCTCGACGCCGTACGCGGTGAGGTGACCCGCGTGCGCCGGGAGCTACCGGAGGGCGATCGAGACCGGATGGACGCTCACCTCGAGGGGCTCCGGGATCTCGAGACGCGGATCGCCCGGACTCTTCCGCTGTGCGCTGCGCCGGAGCGACCGCGCGAGCTCTCCCCCGACCAGCTCGGGAACTGGTACGGGAGCACGCATCACGTCCTGACCGCGCTGCAGCTGGAGCTGCTCGCGAAGGCGCTCGTCTGCGATCTGACGCGGGTCGCGTGCTTCCCGTGGTCGACCGCGGAGGGGAGCGCTTCCTTCCTTTCGCTGTGCGGCTACGCGGGATTCAACGACATGCACGGTGCCGCGCACGACATGGACTACGACGCGGCCGACGGACGAACGCCGACGCCCGACGAGATCGATGCCGCCCGCGACAACATGAATGACCTACAGCGCTGGCGCTCCGAGGCGCTCGCGACCGATCTGCTGGGCAATCTGCCTCCCGACGTGCTCGACGAGACGCTGGTCGTCTGGGCCTCGGAGATGAGCGAGGGCGGGACTCACTCCAACGCGAACATCCCGCTCGTGATGATCCAGGGCGCGGGCTTCGGCTACTTCGAGACGGGGCGCTACCTCCGCTGGGGCGAGTTCGATCCGCACGAGAACTTCTCCCGGATGACCGGGCGACCGATGAACGAGGTGCTCGTGTCGATCTGCCACGCGATGGGGCTCTCGGACGTCGATCGAGTCGGTGATCCGATCTACTCGACGGGTCCGCTGGAGGGACTGCGATGACCCGCGTCGCTCTTCTATGTCTGCTGCTCTGCGGCTGTGAGGGCATGATTGCCGATGGCGCGGCAGGCCCGAGGCCGGCGGCGGAGGTCGAGACCGAGCCCTGCACGACGTGCGTCGGCGCATCGCCGCTCGGAAGACTCACCCGCCTCGAGTACGTCCAGACGCTCGGCGTCGCATTCGGTCCCGTGGTCGACGGCATACCGACTGACACGCTCCCGGAGGACGGGGCCGTGGGGCCGTTCGCGAGCAACGCGGCGCCGGTGAACGTAGACACGCTCGAGTCGTACCAGGACTTCGCCGAGGACGCGGCGACGGTGCTGGCGGCAGACGTGGGGTGTGCCGATCGTGCGTGTGTCGAGTCGCTGATCGAGAGCGCAGGAAGTCGGCTGTATCGCGGCCACATCTCCGCAGAGGAGAGCGCTGCTCTGCTCGGCCTGTTCGATCGCGCCGAATCGCCCGAGCGGGGCCTGTGGCTCGTGCTCAGCGCGATGCTCCAGATGCCTCGGCTGATGTACCAGATCGAGGTCGGCAGTCTCGTCGACGTGGACGGAGACGTCAGAGCGCTCACGGGCCGCGAGATCGCCCAGCGACTGGCGTACTTCCTCTGGGGCCGTCCCGCCGATCAGCCGCTGATCGACGCGGCGGAGGCGGGCGAGCTCGGTACTCCGGAGGGGATCGCCGTGCAGGCGCGTCGGCTCCTCGCGGACGACCGATCGGAGCTCGCCATCGCGGACTTCCATCGGCGCTGGCTCGGGCTCGACGAGCTCGTCGATCATCCGCGCGACGACGAGCGATACCCTGGCGTCGACGAGCTCCGCGCCGACATGGTCGCCGAGACGGAGGCGTTCACGATCGCCATCGTTCGCGGCGCGGGCACGTTCGACGAGCTCCTCACGGCGCCGTACACGTTTGCGAGCGACGAGCTCGCGGCATTCTACGGAGCTCCGGCGGGCGAACCGACCGGAAGCTCGGCACTGCCGCGCGTCGAGCTCGATCCGAGCCAGCGCGTCGGCCTGCTGACGCAGGCCGCGGTGATCGGATCGAACACGACGGAGGAAGGCTCGCGCGCAGCCCACCGCGCCTCGTTCCTCCTGGACCGCTTCTTGTGCGAGCCGCTGGGCGCGCCTCCGGTGCTCGACGACATCCCGACCCCTCCCGAGGGACTGTCGACCCGCGAGACCTTCGCCGCCAAGACCGCGAGCCCCGGCTGCCAGACGTGCCACTCGGTGCTGAACCCGCTCGGGTTCCTCCTCGAGCACTACGACGCATCGGGCCGCTATCTCGAGCTGGACGGCGATCATCCGATCGACGCCTCCGGTGCGCTGCCGCGGGGCGCGCCCGGCAGCCTCGACGGAGCCCGCGATCTCGCGGTGGCGCTGAGCGAGAGCGAGAGCGTGCATCGCTGTGTCACGCGGCAGTGGTTCCGGTTCGCGCTCGGTCGTGAGGAGACGTCACACGACGCGGCCTCTCTCGAGCACGTGCTCGAGACCTACCGGGACGCGGGCTACGAGCTCGAGGCGCTGATCGTCGCGCTCGTGCAGAGCCCGGCGTTCCGCCTGCGCCGGGTGCCGTGACGACAGCTCAGCGCATCTCAGCGGACCGTCGCGACGGAACCGGTAGCATCGACGCGATGAACCTCGACGCTCGAACCGCCCTGGTGCTGCTCGCGCTCGCCGGCCTGTGGGGCTGCGACGATCCTGCGGCGACCGAGCAGGACGCGGGCTCGCGCTCCGACGCGGCGGACGCGGACCGGCGAGATGGAAGTGCGCGCGACGGCGGCTCGTCGTTCGATGCGGGGGAGGACCGAGCCGATGCTTCGATGCCGGGGACGTTGAGCGCGCGGTACCCCGGCGACATCGGTCTCGCCGACGATCCCGCGGTGCTCTTCTCCGACGACTTCGAGGCGGGCTGGGGACGCTGGGACGCGCCGACCGCCGACACGCGCTACCTGCACATCGAGGAGGACGCCGCCGCCGCGAACGGCGGACAGCGCTACCTGCGCTCGACCGTCACGACCGCCGATCTCGCGGAGGACATGTACATCTCGTCCTCCACGCGCGTCACCCACGAGCGCGTCGACGAGGCGTACTGGCGCTTCTACGCGCGCTTCCCCGAGGTCGCGCCCAACCCGCACCACTGGGTCCGCGTCGCGGCCGGCACCGAGGCGTGGAACTCGAGCGGGCTCGCGAACACCCGCCCCTCGGGCGACGACGGCTTCTGGTTCGACTTCGACACCAACGTCGACGACGTCTTCAACTTCTACGCGTACTGGCACCAGATGCGCTCGGGGCGCTGCAACGACGGCAGCGCCACGCCCGGCTGCGACGGCGATCAGGGCACGACGTACTACTACGGCAACGTCTTCCAGCCGCCGGATCAGGCGCCCTTCCCGCGCGATCGCTGGTTCTGCATCGAGATGCACGCGCGAGCGAACACGGTCGGAGCGAGCGACGGCTCGCTCGCGTTCTGGATCGACGACGTGTCGATCGGCGACTACCGCCCGGGCAGCCCCGAGGGCACCTGGCTGCGCGCTCAGTTCCACACCGGCGGCTGCAGCTTCAGCGCGTGCGCCGAGCCCACGCCCTTCGAGGGCTTCGACTTCCGCACCAGCGACGACGTGCGCTTCAAGAGCTTCATGCTCGACGCCTACTACGAGCGCGAGAGCAGCGCGCGACGCCGCGCCGAGATGGTCGAGCGCGGGCTCACCGTGTCGGACTCGCAGACGATCCTCTACGACGACGTCGTCATCGCGACCGAGCGCATCGGCTGCCGACACTGATCCGGAGAAAGCTCTCGAACATGACGACCTCGCACGACGATCGCCCGAAGGGCGTGACCCGCCGTACGTTCCTGATCGCCACCGGGGGCGCGCTCGTCGTCACCGCGTGTGGCGACTCGATGCTCGCCGACGACGCCGCCGTTCCCGGCACCGATGGCGGCGCGCCCGGCAGCGACGGCGGTGCCGTGCCGACCGACGCCGGCGACGGCCCCGGCGCCGATGCCGGCGTCGCCCGCGACTGGCAGCTGGCGGAGGGACACTACGAGGGCCACTTCCCGCTGCACGTGATCTACCCGCGCCCCGACGCCGAGACGGAGAGCTACGCGCGCCATCGACACGCCTATCCCGGCATCCTCTACGAGATCCCGATCGGCGTGCAGTTCGGCAAGTGGCCCTATCGCTACGAGCTCCTCGAGGGCCCCACGGGCGCGCGCGTCGTCCACGAGACCCTGCAGTGGAACGGTGTCGACGCGTTCGTCGTGCCCGAGGGCTACGGTGTGATCGCGTGGGACGCGCCCGCGAGCGCGCCCGCCGGCCCGCAGACCTTCCGCGTGCGCGTCTACGATCAGGATCACGATCGTCCCGAGCCCTCCTTCGTCGACGTGGAGTGGACGACGAACGTCGGCACGTCGCAGTTCGTCTTCCTCGACACGATCGGCGGCGACGACGCGTCCGCCGACGGAACGATCGCCGCGCCGTTCAAGGAGATCGCGGCGCTCCAGGACTCCGGCCTCGGCGGGAACAAGATCTGTTACGTCCGCCAGACGGCGCTCTTCGATCCCGACGACTCGCTCTTCGACGGCGGCTACGTGCCCACGCCCGCGCGTCAGTTCACCTTCGGCGAGAGCACGTTCCCGAAGGCCTACGTCGCCTTCCCCGGAGAGACCGTCCACGTCAACACCGCGGGTCAGATCGGGTTCGCGCAGTCGAACGATCCGAACGACGACGTCTTCTTCGATCGCATCGTCACCGCCTTCACCGATCAGATCGCGAAGGAGCGCGCCAACGTCCGAGTGATCATGAACTGGAACCGCGCGACGCGGTCGACGTTCTGGCGGATGGGCTGCATCCGCGCGTACGGCGGCAACCGCAAGGACGACAACCACGGCTTCATCTGGTACTGGAACGCCGGCGGCGACGTCGCCGAGGGGACCGGTCACTCGTACCTCTACGCAGCCGACTGCTGGATGGACAAGATGAACGTCGACCTCGGCCCCGAGGCGGCGTTCGAGGGCGTCGGCTCGAACGGCCCGCATCTCTGGGAGACGTACACCGTCAACCGCGCGCTCGCGGAGCGGCTCCGCGTCACCCACAGTCACATCGTCAACAACGGCTTCATCATCCTCAAGGGCTCGGCGCGCGACGGCGAGATCCGAGCGTGCGTGACCGTCGACGGCAACACCGGCAACTACCACGTACGCGGCCTCGGCTCGGGCTCGAACGGCGAGAGTCAGCGACTGGCGCTCTGCTTCAACAAGACCGGCGGGGAAGAGGGCCGCGTCGCGATGGGGCAGGCCGGCGCCAATCCCGCGTACGCCGACATCATCGCCTATCGCAACTCGTGTGCTGGTGGCATCAGCGCCGCCAGCAACCCGGAGGCGCTCAGCCACGCGTACAACAACATCGCGCGCGGCATCGCGGAGAACGTCCACATCGCCGAGGGCAACGTCGAGCACGCGGGCGACGTCGCCGCCGTCTTCGACGCCGAGATGAACCTCGTCGGCGAGGCGCGCGCGACCCACCTCGGCACGAAGGGCGCGGAGCTCGCGTAATCAGTCGGAGCAGTCGACGTCGAGGTACGCCGGGAAGCTCGGCGAGTAATAGGCGCGGAACACGTACGTACCGGTGTACGTGCCGCACCACTCGCGGATCGTGTCGTGATGGCTCGTGCCGGGCTCGAGCCCGAGCACGATCGGCACGGTGCCGCCCATGTCGATGTCGATCTCGGTGCAGCCGGTCGCGTTGGTCCAGCTCACCGTGAACGACGTGCCCGCCGGCACGCTGATCGATGCCGGATCGAACGAGAGCTCGGAGCACGCTCCGTCGGCGAGCACGCGCACGCCGAAGACGCGCTCCCCGCCGTCGGGCGGTCCCGCGTCCGGCATGCCTCCGTCGCTCCCGGCGTCGATCGTTCCCGCGTCGATCGCTCCTGCGTCGCGCGCCGCGTCGCTCACCGTCGCGTCGGTCGGGGACCCGGCGTCGAGCGCCGCATCGCCGGAGGTGCTCGCGTCGAAGCGGGCGCCACCATCCAGGCGCCCGCCCGCGTCGAGCGCCGAGCTGGGCTCGCCGCATGCCGCGAGCGCGACGGCGAGCGCGGCGATCATGCAGCGACTCCGCGGGTCCATCGCCGAGATGTTACACGCGCGCTACGGCGTCATACGAATCGGCCGGACCACGAGCGCGCCGTCGCTCAGGTACGCGAGCATGCCCTCGCCGCGCTCGTCGATGCGCGACAGCGAGGGCATGCGCTCGATCGCGTCGGGGGTGACGAGCAGCGGGGCGACGGCGTAGGTCGGGTCGCGGAGATCGACGAGGTAGAGATCCGAGCGCGTCAGGTCGTGGCCGTCGTCCTCGGTGCGCTCGAAGACGAGCCAGCGGCCGCTCGGATCGACGCGCGGGTGGCCGCCGTCGCCGACGCGCACCAGCGCGCCATCGGTGATGCGGTGCAGGAGCACGCCGCGCTCGAGGCTCCACATCACGACGTGGCGCGCGTCGGCGGTGATCGCGGGCATCATCACGCGCTCGCCGGGCGGGCCGATCTCGCGGGTGCGGCCGCCCTCGCTGCCATGAGCACCGCGCAGCCACGCGCGATCTTCGTCGTCGGTCCACGCGTGCACGCCACGCTCACCGGTCCGCACCGGGACGCGCTCGCCCGCGAGCGTGACCGCCTCGGCGGGCACCGCGGTGCCCGACTGGCCGGGCGTGCGA
>JALYRN010001021.1 GCA_030855295.1 Myxococcota bacterium
GCCCTGCGAGCATCCGCAGCAGTCGTCGACGAGCGTGCACTCGGAGTCGCGCGAGCACGCGCGATCGGCCGCGCTCGCGGCGCCGATCCGGGTGCGGTCGTCGGGGCTCGGCGCGGGACGTCCGCTGGCGCACGCGACGGAGAGGAGGACGACCGCGGTGAGGACGAGGCGCTGCACGGCCGCAGGATAATCGAGGAGCCGGCGCTCCGTCTCGGGGGCCGGGGCGGCCCCGCCGATCTGACGGTCTGACCGTCAAGACATCACGATATTACAGGGCTGGCCGGCAGATGCGGATCCCGTCACCCTGGGGAGCCACGAAGGAGGCTCACGAAGATGAAGAAGCTCGTCACCGGGTACCAGCGGTTCCGCGATCACTCGTTCGAGGAGCACCGAGAGCTCTTCGCACATCTGGGCGGTGGGCAGTCGCCACAGGCGCTGTTCATCACGTGCTCGGACTCGCGGATCAACCCGAACCTGCTGACGCAGACGAACCCGGGCGACCTGTTCATCCTGCGCAACGCCGGCAACATCGTGCCGCCGCACGGCGCGACGCCGAACGGCGAAGCGGCGACGATCGAGTACGCGATCGAGGCGCTCGGCGTGCGCGACATCGTCGTGTGCGGGCACTCGCAGTGCGGCGCGATGAAGGCGCTGCTCGACCCGCCGTCGGCTCCTTCGCTCTCGGCGGTCCGCCAGTGGCTCACGCTCGCGGAGCCGACCCGGCGCGTGATCGAGCGCTGCTACGGCGACCGCGATCCGGAGGAGAAGATCAACGTCGCGATCCAGGAGAACGTGCTGCAGCAGCTCGTGAACCTCCGCACGCTCCCGTGCGTCGCGTCGCACCTCGCGGCGGGCGACCTCCGGCTCCATGCGTGGGTCTACCAGCTCACCACCGGCGAGGTGTTCTCGCACGACATGCAAGAGGGGCAGTTCCGACCGCTGACCGAGTCCGCGAACCCCGCGGTGTCGCGTCGCGCGCTCGACGGCGGTCTCTTCGGCCCCTGATCGCGCGCCGTCCCGAGCTCGGTCGGCGCCCCGCTCACGCGTAGTGGACGCGCACGGTCTCGATGATCGTGCGGAGCGCGCCCTTGACGGTCTCGGTGTCGCGGGCGCGGACGATCGCGTAGCCGTCGCCCTCGTAGCTGTCGCTCTTCGGCGCGCCGATGGTCGGCAGCTTCGCCTCGACGACGTACTTCCGCACGCGCTCGTGCGCCTGGTGCACGCCCTCGAGATGCGTCACGCGGCCGCGGCCGATGCCGCGGAGGAACGCGCAGCCGACCGACCATCGTCGCTCGTAGGGTCCGTCGAACGCGTCGTCGACCACCGCGCGCGCCCACGCGACGTAAGGATCGAAGTCGTGCGCGAGGCCGGTCATCCGCGTGATGTTCGCGCCCGGCGGGCGCTGCGCGATCTCGCCGATCGCGAGCGAGCCGTCGTGGCGCCGGAACCACTCCATGTGCGTGAAGCCGCTCTTGAGCCCGAGCGCCTCGATCGCCCGCAGCCCCATCACACGCGCGTCGTCGAGCTCGGGCCCGAGCTCGCGCGGGAGCAGACAGACCCACTGCATCCACGGGTTCTCGAGGACCTCGAGGGGCGTCGGCAGGTACTCCGAGATCGAGTGGAAACGCACGCGTCCGGCGACCGTGATCGTCTCGAACGAGTACTCGCGGCCGCGCAGGAATTCCTCGGCGAGGACCGGCCGCTGCGCGCTCGCGCCCATGCCGAGGACGGCGGCCTTCAGCTGCCCGTGCGACGAGACCCGGAAGGTCGCCTTGGCGCCCATCCCGGCGGGCGGCTTCACCACGATCGGGTAGCCGACCTCGTTCGCGAACGCCTCGCCGTCGCTCGGCGTCGCGAGCAGGCGATGGCGCGCGCACGGCAGACCGGCGGCGCGGAGCGCGTCCTTCATGCGCGCCTTGTCGCGGAAGAGATCGGCGGTGCGCACGTCGGTGCCGGGCACCCCGAAGTGCTGTCGCGCCGCGGCGACCTGCACCTGCAGCGCCTCGAGGATGCCGAGGATGCGGAAAGGCGCGCCGTGGCGGCGCTTGAGGAGCTCGATCGCGTCGATCAGGTCGCGCGCCGACAGGCCGTCGCTCACGCGCACCACGTCGTCGAACACCCGCGCGTCGTTCCCCTTCGGCGCGTCCTGCATCACCGCGAGCACGCGCACGTCGTGCAGCTTCGAGAGCGCGCGCGCGAAGCGCATCGTGGTCTCGAGGGCGAAGGGCGCGACGAAGACGAGATTGCGCGTCATGGGGGAGCGGGAGCATCGGCGGGCGATGCCCAGCACGTCAATCGCCCGGTGGGCCGCGCGGGTGAGGTCGCGCGACCTCTGCCACGCACGCTGGACACGAGATGCCTCGGGCCCGCTGACCGCATCGCGGGGCGGCGGGGTCGCGAGCCCCACCACGCAGAAACCGTGGAACCGTGGCCGGTTCCGCGCGGTCGAAGTCGCGAGCCGAGGCGGCACGGCGGTTGCGGTGAGCGTCCCGCCATGACGCACGAACTCCCGATCACGGTCGAGCTGGACCTCCCCGATCTGCTCGGACGCGGCGCGATGCCTACACGTCGGCCGGATCCGACGCTCGAGCTCGAGCTCGACGCGCTCGACGGCGACGAGACCCTCGAAGACCAGAAGCCGGTCCGTCGCGCTCTGCACATCGCGCTCGGTACGCCCGCCTCGTCCGCTGCGAGCGAGAGGTCGGACGAGGTGTCACCGCAGGAGGCCACGGCGCTGCTGCGTCGCGCGCAGTCGCTCTTCGTCGCGGGCGCGCTGACGCCGGGTGTCGTCGGCGCAGAGACCGCGAGAGAGCGCTTCGATCGCGCGCTCGACCGAGCCGAGCGGAGCGTCCACCACGCCACCGCGGCGGGCCGCCTGCGCGCTCGCGC
>JALYRN010001022.1 GCA_030855295.1 Myxococcota bacterium
GTGCTCGCCCCGTAGGGCGCGTACGGGAGCGCGCGCCGCGCTCGCGGACGGAAGCGCCCGGAGCGGGCGAGCCGATCAATCGCGCACGGACGGGAGCGGCCGGAGCGGGCGAGCCGATCAATCGCGCGCGGACGGAAGCGCCCGGAGCGGGCGAGCCGTTTTTCGAGGCACGATCACTCGGCGGGTACTCGCTCGTGCGCGTCCCACGCGGCGCGCTCGCGCGCGAGCTGCGGCGGGGTCGGATCGATCGACAGCGAGAGCTCGATCGTCGTCGACATCGCGCGCAGCAGATCGACGCGCACCGCGAGCGCGAAGGTGAGGATCGACGCGCGCAGGCGGACACCGAGCTCGGGGCCGGTGCTCGCGGCCCAGCCGTCGATGCTCTGGTACCGGGAGCCTCGCGCCCACACCGCGAAGCTGGACCAGCGCGCGCCGAGGTAGCCGCCGACCGTCAGCTCGAGCGGGCCGACGACGCGAGGCGCCCACGACGCGAAGATCCGCGGCGCGGCCTCGAACGAGTCGCCGAGACTGCTGCCGAGCTCGAGGCCCGTGCCCTCGGTCCGCAGCGCCCATCCCTGCGCGTCGAACAGGAAGTCGGCGGCGACGCCGAAGCGTGCGGACATCAGGGCGAGCGTGCCCCCGATCCCGATGCCGCCGATCGTCGCTCCACCGAGCCCGAGCTCGACGCCCGAGAGCCCGCCGGGCGGCAGGCGGCGGCCGCCGTAGACGAGCGCGCCCTGATCGACGAACGCAAGCAGCGCCGAGACGGTGAGCGCGCCGGCGACCGGGCCGTCGTAGGGCTCCGCGCGTGCGCGCGAGCCCTGCGGAGAGCGGCGGTACGAGGAATCGTAGCGCCGCGTTCGCGTGCGCCACGAGCGGCCTCGGCTGACGCGACCGCCGCCGCTCGCCGAGGTGCGACCGCTGCTGCGGGAGCGCTGCGCGTCGACCGGCGTCGCGGGGAGCGTGCACAGAGCGGTGAGGAGGAGCGCGAGGAGCGTGGTCGCGAGGCGGTGCGCGCGGGCGATGCGCAATGGGCGAGCGCTGGGCTCGATGTGGTCGCGGTTCCGAGGAGGCTCGTGATGATCCATCGTCTTCGCTCCGGTCTGGGCCCGCGCGTATCGAGCGCGCGGCGCGCCGCGTTTCTCCTCGGGGCCAGCGGCGTGCTCGCGCTCGCGGCGCTCGGATGCGCTCCGAACGACCGCTACGTGCAGTGCGACACCGCCGCGGACTGCGGCACGTACGAGGTCGACGACGAGACGTGGAGCTACGCGTGCGTGACCATCGAGACCGCGACCACGCGCGGCAGCTTCTGCACCCGCGAGTGCGCGCGATCGTGCGGTGCGATCGGCGGCTACGCAGCGAGGTGCTTCCGCTTCGAGGGGGACGACGACAGCTTCTGCTACCAGCGCTGCGAGCGCGACGAGGACTGCTACCCCTCGAGCCGCTGCGTCGAGGCGGTCGGTGACGACGGCTGGCGCGGGACGCTGTGCCTGCCCGACCAGCGCTGACGAGACGACGGCCCGCGCGCGGGCGATCGAGAACGACTCTGGTATTCTCGGGGTCGCATGCGCTTCGTGATCCGCCTCTTCGTGCCAGTCGCGCTCTTGTCTCTGTCGGTCGGTGTCATCGGGTGCGCGGACGGCGCGACGACGCGACCGCGCGCGGATGGGAGCGTCGATCCCGGGATCGACGGCGGACCTCCGCTCGAGCCGGAGTGCGTCGCGGACGGCGACGACTGCCCGGAGGGGTTCGTGTGCGCGGCGGTGTCGGGGATCCCGAGGTGCGTGCCCGATCTCGATCGACCGCCGCCGGGCGACGGCACGGACTGTCGTCCTTGCGACGCGCCGGGCGAGTGCCGCGACGGCATCTGCGTCCAGCCGACCGACTCCGGCTCGGTGTGCGAGTTCGATCCCGAGTGCGGCGTGGACGAGCTCTGCATCGCGGGGCGCTGCACGCACGATCCGCGGATCCCGGTGCCTTGCACCGACGACTCGATGTGCCCGCCGCCGCTGACCTGCGGGCCCGACGGCGTGTGCGTGTGCGCGGTGACGACCGACTGTCCGATCGGGCTCGAGTGCGTCGACTCGGCGTGCGTGCCGGGGCCCGGCGGCGATGCGTGCGTCGCGGACGCGGACTGCCCCGCGGAGTACGTCTGCGAGGCCGGGCGCTGTCGCCCGCGGACGCTCTGCGACATCACGAGCCCCGATCTCTCGGGGACGTGGATGATGACCTCGACGCTGCGGATGGGAGAGGCGCTGCCGAGCTGGATCGCGGCGGTGGAGGAGCCGTTCCGCTTCCTCGGCGGCGACAGCACGTGCATCGACTGGGACGGCCTGCCGGCGTGGGTCGACACTGCGATCTGCGATCTGGTGCGGCCCTATCTCGACATGTACCTGCCGCCGTGGTCGCGGCCGGTGTTCCGCGCGATCGCGGACCTGAACGTCGTGCTCGACGAGTGGGTGATCGACGAGACGATGACGCTCACGGCGGGCGGGGTCACCGACGCGTACCGCGGCACGCACAGGTGGGATCGCATCACGTTCCTCTACCGCGCGGTGCCGATCACCGGGGATCCGGCGAGCATCCGCGACTGGCGTTTCAGCCCGAGCGACTTCAACGCGTCGGCGGTCTGCGGGCACTTCAACATCGAGCGCCACGCGATCAACGTCAGCATCGGATCGATCATCGCGTGGCTGATCGACGCGATCATCTACGAGGTCAGCGAGCACCGGTGGAGCGGGCTGCGCGCGGCGCTGACCGACGTCGCCGACGGGTTCTGCATGGGGCTCGCGGCGGCGGCCGAGGACAACATCGACTACGCGGGCGTCGGGAGCACCGTGATGAGCGTGTGCGGCGGGCTGGTCGCGACCGCGATCGATCGCGC
>JALYRN010001023.1 GCA_030855295.1 Myxococcota bacterium
GCTCTGCGCGGTGCGGACCGCGTCGACCGCCTGCACGTCGCCGCGGCGATAGGCGAGCTCGGCGAGCAGCGTACCGATCGCGTGGCGCGCCTGGGGGCCGATCGCGCCCGGATCTGCGTGCAGCGGCGCGAGCGCCTCGGTGACGCGCGCGCCGTAGCGTGCGACCGAGTCGTCGAACTCGATGGCGAACGCGACCGCGACCTCGGCGAGCACCGGCGCGAGCGGATCGCGCGAGCGCGACGCGAGCGTGACCGTGCGCAGGTACGCGTCGAGCGCGGCCTCGGGATCGCCGTGGTTGTGGCGCTCCATCGCGTGCAGGAAGGACACCCGCGGATCGTCGGGCGAGAGCTCTCGCGCCCGCGCGATCGCGCGCTCCGCCTCCTCGGGATCGCCGCCGCTCATCAGCAGCTCGGCCTCGGCCCAGAGCGACTGCGCCTCGGGATCGTTCGGGCGCTCCTGTGCACGCCGGCGGATCTCCTCGATGCCCGCCTGGTACGGAAGGGTCGTGGCGCCGCCGCAGCCCGCGAGGGCGCTCGCCATGAGCACGACCGCGAGCGCGACCGATGCACGCATGCGAACGACCGCGCTCATCGGCGACCTCCGAGCGCGATGCGCTGCCGCAGGAGAAGATCCGCTCGCTCCACCCATGTCCGGAATGCCTCGTACTCTTGGGCCGGGATCTGATCGCGCACGAGGCGCAGCTCGGTGCGCGCGATGATCTCGCGCTCCTGCTGCTCGACGCGCAGCGTCAGGCTGCCGTACTCGGAGCGCGCCTCGCCGCCCTCCGGCACGCTGAGCACGCGCATGCCCGCGGGGATGCGGATGCGGCGCTCTTCGACGTACGACGTGGTGCCGTGCAGATCGAGCGGATGCCGCCGCGTCCGCGAGCGCGCGAGCATCCGCGTCAGGTCGTCGAGCACGGTCGCCTGCATGCGCAGCCCGTCGGCGTCGGCGACCGCGAGCTGCGGCACGTCGGCGGTGTAGCGGATGCGGATCGGCTCCTCGTAGCTGGTCAGCCCCGAGAACTCCTGCGAGCGCAGCTCGATGCCCGGGAAGAGGCCGCGCAGCGCGCGCTCGAAGCGCTCGGCGCGCGTGCCCTCGGCCTGGTAGGTCGAGCGATAGCCGGGCGCCTCGGTGCCGCGCACCTCCTCGGTGACCTCGATGCGTCCGTCGCCGTCGCTCTGCAGATCGATCGCGATCGTGCGCGCGCGCTGGTTCTGCTCGGCGGGGATGACCGGGGTGCGGCGCAGCTCGGCGCCGTCGGGCCCGACCACCAGCACGGTCACGCCCTGGTCCATCTGCGGGAACTCGGTGGTGCCGCTGTGCTCGGCCGTTCCGTCCAGGAACAGATCGAGCTCGGGCACGTACGCGATCGCGTGATCGAACACCGAGAGCGACGCCGGCAGATCGGTGATCGCGCCGTTGCGCCGCGTGCGCACCAGCACGATGCGCGCGTCGATCCCGGCCTCGCGCAGCATCGTGTAGATCAGCGACGCCTTGTCCTTGCAGTCACCGAAGCCGCGCTGGACGATCTGCGGCACCCGGTACGGCAAGAAGCCGTGGATGCCGAACTCGAGGCCGACGTAGCGCGTGTTCTGGATCACCCACCCGTAGATGCGCTGCACCTTCGTGCGGGTGTCGGGCGCGTCACGCACCAGGTCCGCGACCACGCGCCGCAGGCTCTCGTCGGCGTAGAGCTGATCGCGGATCAGGCCCCAGTACCAGCGCCCGACGTCCTCCCAGTTGCGGTACGTCGAGACGTGCAGATAGGGCGCGACCTCGGTCATGCCCGGCATGTTGTCCTCGGACTGGATCGCGGGGACGTCGCTGACCGCGAAGCGATCGATCCGCCGGTTGCCCTCGGTGCGCTGCTCGTGCGTCAGCCCGCGCACGCGCGGCTCGTTGAAGTAGAACTGCCGCGCCGCCGGCGAGATCAGGACGTACTCGACGTGCGCGTTCGGCACCGGCCCGGCGAGGTAGTTGATGTCGCCGTAGTAGTCGTCGAACTGGTTGCGCTCCGCGATGTCGTCGATGCGCCATCGCAGCTCGACCACGTCGCCCGGCTGCAGCGACGGGAACACGACCACCAGCGCGCGGGTGTCGTACCAGATGCGGTACCAGGGCTCGCCGAGCTGCTGCTCGAACGTCTGCATCGCCTCGAGCCGCTGCCCGCCGCGATACACGCGCGCGGTCCGGATCGTCACGCGCTGCGCCGCGGGATCGAACTGGATCGGGAAGGTGCGCCAGTCGCGCGCCCCCTCGTCGTCGGCGACCTGCACGGCGAGCTGCCGGAAGCTCGACCCGAGGCCGCTCTCGAACACCGTGTTCACCGTCAGGTTCTGCAGGATCCGCGCGGGGTACCCCGACTCCTCGCGGACGCGCGCGAGGATCTCGCGCTCGCTCGCCGCGAACGCCTCGTCGGTGCGCTGCTCGGGCGCGAGCGTCTCGAGCAGCTCGCGGGTCTCCGCGTCCTGCGGCCGCAGCGCGAGCGCCTCGCGCAGCACCTGCGCGCCGATCTCCTGGCTGCCCGAGCGCAGGAGCGCGCGGCCGTACGCGACGCGCACGCGCGCATCCTCGGGCGCGAGATCGAGCGCCGCGCGATAGGCGCCGAGCATCTCGGCCTCGTCGCCCAGCGCATCGAAGACCTCGGCCGCCGCGACGTACGTCTGCGTCGAGTCGAGCCCGAGCCGCCGGTACACCTCGAGGTGCCGCAGCGCCTCGTCGCGATCCGAGCGCTGCAGCGCGTCCGCGATCAGCGCGCGCCGGTTGCCGAGATCGTCCCAGCGCACGTCGACCAGCTCGCCGCGCAGCCTCTGCGCGAGGTCCTGACGCTCGCTCGCGCTCGCGGTCGAGATGCGCAGCGCCAGCCAGCGCGGCGTGCCC
>JALYRN010001024.1 GCA_030855295.1 Myxococcota bacterium
GTGCCGGCCGTCGTCGCGACCCCGATCCAGCGATCGCCCTCGAAGCGACCGAACGCCTCGCGACAGGCCGTGCCCGCCGTGCCGTTGCCGCCGCCGCTCCCCGCCTGCCCCGGCTGCGGCCCGACGAAGTCGGTCGGCACCGAGAAGTCCGCGAGCCCGCAGCACACGTCGACGGGGCACGTGCCGGTGTCCCGCGTGATCGGTCCTTGCGAGTCCTGCCCGCCCATGCCGCCGCTGCCGCCCGACGTGATCCCGGCGCTGCGCCCGGTGCCACCGGCCGGCTGGAACTCGGACATCATGGGGCAGCGCGGCGAGCCTCCCGCGCCGCCGCTCACGTCGACGCCGTCGCACACGTTCTGCCCGCCGTGCCCGCCCTGCACGACGTTGCGCGCTTCGCCGGTCAGGCAGCGGTGCGCGGCGTCCTCGATCGCGCCGCGCGGCACCTCGCCGGTCTGCGGCGTCATCATCGCGCCGACCCCCGCGGTGCCGTCCATCCCCGGCATGCCGCTGCCGGGGACCCCCGCGCGCACGTCCATGTCGCGCAGCACGAGGCTCGGTCCGGGGTCGAGCACGTAGACGCCGAACGCCGCCTCGGCCGGCTCGTCCGCGTCGATGCCGCGCACCGCGATCCACTCGACGACCGTCGTGGTCGCGCCCGCGCCGCGGATCTCGATCGCCGCGCCGCCCGGCGCCGTGGTGCCGCTCGGCGCGCGCACCTCGACGCGGAACCCGCTGGGATCCAGCGCGAGGAAGTCGCGACGGTAGCCGCCGTGCAGCTGCACGCCGTCGGGCACGTGCAGCGTCTCGGTGTAGAGCCCCACCGCGACGAACACGTGCGGCCGCGGCGCGTCGGTCGAGATCGACTCCGCCGCGCGCGCGAGCGCGACGTCGATCGTGCGCAGCGGACGGGTCGGCGATCCCGGGCCCGCGTCGTTGCCGTCGGGCGCGACGTAGAAGCTCTGCACCACGATGCCGTCGGCGCCGTCGCAGTTCACGTCGAGCATCTCGCCGCTCGTGCGCACCGGCCCCGGCACGTCGCTCGTCGAGCTCACGGTGCATTCGCAGCCGGTCGCGATGTCGCGATCGGCGTCGAGGCGATCCCCCGGCATGATGCCGTCGTCGGCGTCGGGGCAGTGCAGCACGCAGCTCGGCGCGAAGGGATCGCCGCCGCACACCAGGTCGCCCTCGGGCACGGTGCTCAGCGTGCAGTCGACGCCGCACTCGCCGCAGTGGTGGATGTCGAGGATGTACGCGCCGCGCGCGTCGCGGAACCCGTCGTCGACGACGCCGTCGCAGTCGTTGTCGACCTCGTCGCAGACCTCCGCGGGCGCCGCGCACTCCGAGAGGCTCCCGTCGTCGCACACCGCACTGCCCGCGCAGCGCTCGCCCTCGGGATCGAAGAGCGCGCACGCGAGCGAGAACGCGTCGCCGGGATCGCACGAGCAGCTCCCGCCCGCCGGCGCGCACACGCCGCCGGCGCACGCGTATCCGTCGGGGCAGCCGAGCGCACAGTCGATCGCGCAGCGCCGCTCGCCGCCCAGCGCGACGCAGCCCGCGCCCTCGAAGTCGCCGCAGTCTCCGTCGTCGGCGCACGCGAGGCAGAGCCGGTCCCAGATCGGCACGCAGCGGCCGGTGCGCGAGGGCGCGAAGCCCTCCTCGCAGCGCAGCGCGATGCAGACCGGCGACTCCTCGACGATCCCGCAGCTCACCTCGAGCGAGCGCTCCACCGACGCGACGGTGCACGCGTTGCCGCAGGCCCCGCAGTGCTCGGGATGCACGTAGCGCCCGAGCGCGTCGCGGAAGTCCTCGTCGACCCGCAGATCGCGATCGCAGCCGCCGTCCGCGCCGCCATCGGCGCAGCCGCCGTCGCGCGGCCCGCCATCGAGCACGCCGGACGCGACCAGCCCGTCGAGATCGTCGTCGAGCCCGTTGCACACCTCGGGTGATGGCATCGGCCCGGGGCCGCCCTCCCACGCATCGACCTCGAGCGCCGAGCGCGCTCCGCACCCGCCCGCGAGGGCGATGCATGCCACGGCCAGCGCCAGCGCCCACGACCGCCGCGATCCGACCGGCGAGGGGGCGCTCCCCCCGAAGCGAAGAACCATGCCGCAGTATACGGAGCCGCCGCATGGTATGTAGGCGGCGTGCGCGGGATTCTGCCGCTCGCGATCGTTCCGCTCCTGGTCGCCGGCTCTCTCACCGCATGCGGCGCAGAGCGCGCGGTGCGCGTCGAGATCGAGCTCGACGACACGCCACCGACCGCTCCGGGCGACTCGCTCTGCATCGTCGCGTACGGCGCCGACACCCTCGCGTTCGCGGCCGCGTACGAGCTCGAGTCGCTGCCTCCGGGCGAGCGCTCCCTGACCTTCGTCGCCGGGCCTCGGGTGAGCGAGACCGTGACGATCAGCGCGCTCGTGCTCCAGGGCGGCGCCATCACGGCGCGCGCGACGTCCCTCGCGCGCTTCACCGATCAGGGCACGCTCCGGCAGGTCCTGCGCCCGCAACGCTGTCGCGCGGGAGGTCCCGCCGGTCTGGGCGCGCGACCCGCCGGTGCGTTCGCCGCGCTCGCGCCGATCGTGCTCGGCATCCAGCGCACCGGCCGGCTCACGCACTCGATCAACGCCGAGCACTATCACGACATCGGCAAGTGGATGTTCGCCTTCACGTTCTTCTGGGCGTACACCGCGTTCTCGCAGTTCATGCTGCAGTGGTACGGCAACATGCCCGAGGAGACGGTCTGGTACAAATACCGGCTGTTCGGCGAGTGGCAGTGGGTGAGCATCGCGATGCTCGTCGGCTTCTGGGCCTTCCCGTTCGTGTTCCTGCTGTCGCGATGGACCAAGCGGATCGTGCCGTCACTCGTGTTCTTCGCGGTATGGCAG
>JALYRN010000189.1 GCA_030855295.1 Myxococcota bacterium
TGCCGCGGCCGAGCTCTTCGCGCGCGCGGCGCAGCTCGCGCCCGGGGGCGCGGCCGACGAGGATGCGCGGGCCGACCGGCGGCACGTCTTCGCCGAAGCGCGCGCGGAAGTGCTCGGGCCAGGTGCGGCGGAACGTGTCCATCGCGCTCGCGAGATCGCCGCGCGTCGGCGCGCCGATCACGAGGAACTCGTCGCCGCCGTCGCGGATGGTGCGGCTCGCCGGGATCTGCTCGAGGTGCGACGCGACGAACTGCAGGACGTCGTCGCCCGCCGACTGCCCGAAGCGATTGTTGAAGTCGCGGAACCCGATCAGATCGATGAACGCGACCTCGGTCGTCGCGGCGGCCAGACCGGGCAAGGTCTCGAAGAGGCTCACGAGCTCGACGAAGTACGCGAAGAACGGAAGCCCGGTCTTGTGGTCGCGCATCGCGAGCGCGCGGTGCGGCCAACGGAAGCGATCGGCGAACGGACGTCGCGACGCGTCGAGGAACGCCGCGATCTGCAGCGTGAGCCACGGCGCGTCGGGGCCGAGCGCGCGCCAGAGGCCGTCCGCGTCCTGCTTCCGTGCGAAGAACGCGCGGGTCGCCGCGGGATCGAACGAGGGATCGATCCGCGCGACGAGATCGGCCGCCGCGAGCGTCGTCTGCACGTCGGGATCGCTGTCGCCATCGTGCCACGCGCCGTCGTCCGTCTGCGAGGTGCGCACGTAGTCGCCGAGCATCGCGACCAGCTCGAGATCCGAGCCCAGCGTGACGAGCGAGGTCGCGAGCTGCGCGCTCGCCGAGACCAGCGGCTTCTCGTGCCACGGATGTCGCGTGCCGAGCACCGGACCGTCGCACTCGGCCGCATACGACGCCGCGATCGCGACCGCGATCGGATGCAGACGCGTCAGCGCGCGCGGCTGGCGCACCAAGCACCAGAGCGCGAAGAGGTCCTCCGACGCCGCCGCCATCTGCACGTGATTGGCGAACTCGCGCCGAACGATCGGCGTGACCTCATCGAGCAGCGCGATCGCGCTCGCGTCACCCTCGAGCGCGAGCTGCGCGAGCAGCTCCATGTTCTCGGTGAGGATCACGGGCGTCAGCAGCTGCGCCTCGAAGTCGAACGGCTCGCGCGCGAGCCGCGGCTGATCGCCGGTCCTGCACGCGCGCCAGCTCGCAGGAGGGCCGGCGTACGGCGGCATGGGCACGCCGATCCGATGCGTGAGCTCCCAGCGATACCGCATCTCGCTCCGCACGTGCCCAGGCGTGCGCGAGGACCACCACGCGAGCAGGGGCGCAGGATCCGAGCTCGCCCCGAGGAGCTCCCTCGCGCGATGGATCGCGCCAGCGAGCGGCTCGGCGGAGGAGACCGTCTCGGTCGCGCGCAGGATCCCGTCGACCGCCCGCTGCACCACGGGATCGGTGCAATCGAGCTCGAGCCGAGGCGCCACACCCGGCGCGAGCGACGTCACGCCGGAGGGCGGCGAGGAGAAGGCGTTCGACACGGAGCGATCAACATATCGCGCATCGGCGCCGAGACGGCAGTTTCTCGCACCGGCCTGCCGGGTGGCGCTCAGGGGCTGGCGCGCGTGATCCAGAGGGCGCCGAGGTAGGCGAAGCGCGCGCTGCCCTCGGGGCTGACCGCGACGTGGAGGACGACCTCTCCGCGCGCGTCGGGGACGACCGACGCGAACGTCGCGGTGCGGGAGGTGTTGTCGGCCACGTCGAGATCCCGCGTCTGATCGCCGATGCGGTAGCGTGTCAGTCGACCCGACGTGCCGTCGGCGCCGTCGCGCGACGCGAACAACTCGATGCGGTGCGGCCCGGCATCGAGGCCGCGGATCACGACGCGCGCTTCCAACCCGAGCGCGGCGGCGTGGCCGTCGAAGGTGCCGACCCAGAGCGTGTCGCGGCTGACGTCGCCCGGAAGACCGAGCGCGTTCGTGGCGCTGCCGCCCTCTTGCACGCCGCTGAAGCCCCACGCGGTCGCGAGCACGGACGACGACGCACCTGCGCGCGTCGCGCTCGGACCGATCGTTCCCTGCGCCGCGACGAGGGCAGGCCAGCCGTCGATCCAGCGGGGACCGAGATCGAAGCGCACCGCGTCGCCGCTCGCGATCGGCAGCGGCGCACCGCGCACCGCGCCGAACCCATCGGCGTGCGTCACCGCGTCGGCGCTCTGCTGGAGCTCGAGCGCGGTCGCGTCGTCGAGCGCGCCGAGCGGCACCAGGCCGTCGGCGCGGCGGCGGTAGATCGTGCTGTAGATCACGAGCGCGTTGAGGTACGCGCCCGCCGCGCTCGCGTGATAGTCGTCGGACGCGTGCAGCCTCGGCGGCTCCCCCGACGCCAGCTGCACCTCCCACGCGTCGCCCGCCGGCGCGACGCGCACGTCGCTCGCGCGCGCGGCGGTGGCGAACATCGGGATGTAGCGCTCGGCGGCGTCGCGATAGTGGAAGCGCAGCTCGGCCTGCATCTGCGCGGGGCTGTCGAACGTCGATGCGTAGAGCGCGTGCCCGGCGCGCCTCGCCCACGTCTCGTAGAGGATCACCTCGCACTCGGGCGCGGCGCCCTTCGCGAGGTCGTAGAACCACAGCGCGTCTTCCTTGAAGCGCTCGGCGGGGCCGACCTGATCGGTCGGCCGCGTGCTGTGCTCCTGGAGCACGACGACGTCCCAGCCCTCCGAGACCCGCGCCGGCGCGCCGCTCGGATCACCGTCGGCGCGATGTCCCTCGAGCGTCTGTCCGCCGATCGCGCGGTACTCGACGTTCGGCTCGGGGAAGCCGGCGTAGACCGCGAGGTCGTGCACGAGATCCGGCACCGGCCCGCCGAAGGTGAACGAGTTGCCGACGAAGAAGATGTCGTTCGGCGGCGGCGGTTCCGGGTCGGGCGGGCCTCCGCCGTCGGGCGCGCTGGCGTCGACCTCGCGCGCACCGGAGTCGCCGTCGATCGCGGCATCTGGAGGCACGCCGCCATCGCCGACGATCGAGGCGTCCGACGGCATCGAGCCGTCATCGGGATCGATCGGCGATCGGTCGTCACCGCACCCGCCGACGATGCCGGCGAGCAGGCTCACGAGGAGCACGACACGGATCTCCACGCCGCGAGGTTACTCCAGCGGCGTGTCGTTCGTTCGCTCCTGCCCGCGAAGCGCGCGCTCCCGTACGCGCCCTCCGGGGCGAGCACTCCTGTCGGTTCAGCGGCTGTCTGAAAATCGGCTCGCCCGCTCCGGGCGCTTCCGTCCGCGCGCGCGGCGCGCGCTCCCGTACGCGCCCTCCGGGGCGAGCACTCCTGTCGGTTCAGCGGGCGATCGCGGCCGCGACGGCGCTCGCGACCGCGCGCGCGACGAGGAGACGGCCGTCCTCGTCGAGGTGCTCGTGCGGATCGTTCGGCGGGTGATCGAACGACTCGGGGCCCACGGCGCGCGACAGATCGAGGTGCGGCCCGCGGTAGCGCGCCAGCGCGCGCGCGATGTGCTCGAGGTTGTCGTCCACGCACGCGAGCTCGGAGGCGTCCAGGAGCGTGCCGGCCGCGCCGACGTCGACCGGCGTCACGTAGATCAGCACCGGGAACGGCATCGCCTCCGCGGTGGCGATCAGCCGTGCGAGGTCGCTCATCCGCACGCTGCGCCGAACGTCTCCTGCATAGCGCGCGAGATAGCGGGTGCGCCCGAGCTCCGGACCGACGTCCCACCCCTCGTTCCATTGCTGCAGATCGCGCATCGCCCCGAGGTCGCGGTCGCCGCAGGTCACGCGCACCGACGCGCACGCCTCCGCGGTCGGCGCGCCCCACGTCCAGCCGAGCACGGCGGCGCCGCGCGCGAGGATCGGATGATCGTAGAGCGCCGCCTCGCGCGCGAACTGCCAGCTGGGCTCGTGATCCCAGGTGCGGCCGAACGCGCGCGGGTTGAGAGGCACGATCGCCGCCCTGGGCGGCGTGTGGCGATGGCGCGCGAGGAAGCGAAGCTGCGCAGCGTGCAGAGCGATGGTGGTCGCGCCGCGGAGCAAGACCGTGAGGCTCTCCTGCTCGAGCTCCTCGTCGATCATGCGCGAGAGGGTGCGTCGATCCTGGTCGGTCTCGGCGCGCGCCGCGACGACGGAGTCGCCGAGCATGACGACGGTGCCGGTGCTGCGCCGCAGCGCCGACATGCCCTCCGCGGGGAGCTCGGGGATCCACTCCGTCCAGCCCTCGGGGCTCTGCGCGATCTGCGCCTCGAGCGCGAGGACGGCGCCGAGCACGAGCGCGACCGCCACCGCGGCCTGCAGGAAGAACCGATACGCCGCGGCGCCGTGGGGATCGAGCCAGCGCATCAGAATTGGAAGTAGATGAAGGGAACCGACTCGATGGGACCGCCGAGCGCGATCGCCAGCACGCATGCGAGCGCGATCGCGACGCGCGTCCCGGCGCTCGCACCAGGGAGCTCGAGGCCGTGCTGACGTCCTCGCTGCAGCCACTCCCACGCGACGACCGCAGCGATGGTCCACGCGACCGGCTCGAAGATCGAGAGCGACGGAGCCTCGAGCGCCACCGACCTCACGATCCGCTCCAGCACGACGAGCGCGTCGCCCAGCGACGCCGCTCGGAAGAACACCCATCCGATGCAGACCACGTGGAAGGTCGCGATCACCGCGAGCGCGTCGCGCAGCGCGGGCAGCGCGCGCCTTCCGAGCGGCCACTCGAGCCGCTCCGAGGTGCCCCACCAGGGGATCGCCACCAGCAGCCCGTGGAAGAGCCCCCACACCACGAACGTCCATCCCGCGCCGTGCCACAGACCGCTCAGCGCGAACGTCGCGATCACCGCGAGCGCACGATGGAGCTCGCCGCGCCGGTTGCCGCCGAGCGGCACGTACACGTAGTCGCGAAACCACGTCGACAGCGAGATGTGCCAGCGTCGCCAGAAGTCCGCGGGGTTCACGGCGAAGTACGGCAGCGCGAAGTTGCGCGAGAGATCGAACCCGAAGAGGCGCGCCGAGCCGAGCGCCACGTGCGAATAGCCGGCGAAGTCTCCGTAGATCTGGAACGCGAACGCGTACGTGCCGACGAGCAGCTCCCAGCCGCTGGAAGCGTGCGGGTCGGCATAGGCCTCGGCGACGGTGCCCGCGAGGCGATCGGCGACGACGATCTTGAGCGTCAGCCCGTAGAGGATCTGCATCACGCCGTCGGTCGCATCGGCTTTGCAGAACCTGCGCGGTGCGAGCACCTGCGGCAGCAGATGACTCGCGCGCTCGATCGGGCCGGCGACCAGCTGCGGGAAGAACGACACGAAGGCGAAGAACGCGATCGGATCGCGGGTGGGCTCGAGCCGCCCGCGATAGACGTCGATCGTGTAGCTCAGCGTCTGGAACGTGTAGAAGCTGATCCCGACCGGCAGGATGAGGCCGAGGCTCTGGGGATGCGCTTCGAAGCCGACGCTTCGCAGCAGCGCCGCGAACGACTCGATGCCGAAGTCGAGGTACTTGAACGCGAAGAGCAGCCCGAGGTTCGCCACCAGGCTCGCGCCCAGCCAGAGGCGCCGCCGTCGACCGCTCGCGATCCCCAGCGATGCGCGGTAGTCGATCGCGCTCGAGAGCGCGATCAGCCCGAGGAACCGCCAGTCCCACCAGCCGTAGAAGAGGTAGCTCGCGAGCAGGACGAACGCGTTCTGGCTGCGGTGCGGCAGGCCCCAATAGACCAGGTACGCCGCTGGCAAGAACAGCAGGAAAGGGACCGAGTCGAAGCTCATCGCGCCGCGCCCGGAGATAGCACGGCCTCGCGGCGCGGACGCACTTCTGCCGACGGCGTGTCCAGCACACACCGTATCCTCCGTACGATGATGATCGCGTCCCCCGACGCCCGCTCGCGTGCCGCGGTCCTGATCGGCTACGTCCGGTGGCTGCGGGCCAACAGCTACTACGAGCTGGTCGCGAAACGCGTCCGACCGGAGCTGCGCGCGCTCATGGAGGAGCCGCCGATCCGCACCGCGTGGATCTCCGGGCGCGACATCGAGGATCTGATGCATGCGCTCGAGCAGGTCTCCACGTCGGCGGAGTGCCGTCGGCTCGGGGTCGAGGTGACGAGGGACTCCGTGCTCCCGACGATCCGTCCGATCATCGAGGCCGCGCTGCGCCGCACGCACGCCTCGCCGGCGACGATCTACCAGCGGCTCGACGTGATGATGCGGATGGTCGTGCCCGATCAGTCGGTGACGTATCGCGCGATCGACCAGAGCTCGGGAGAGGTCGTGATCGGCTGGCCCTACACGCCGCACGAGGCGACGCTCGAGGTGTGGGCGGGCGCCCTCGAGGTGGCGCTCGAGCTGTGCGGTCGGACCGGCGAGGTGCGGATCCTCGCGCAGCCCGACGCGAGGCGCGCGCGTTTTGCGGTGTCCTGGCGCTGACGTCGAGCGCTCGCGACGCGAGGGTGCGGATGTCGCTCGACGCGGCGGGGCCGCGGCGGCTTGCGCGCGGGCGCTCGACGTCCGAGATCTCCGGCGTGCGCTACGTCGGCCGCCTCTATCGTCCGCCCTCCGAGGCCGACGCCTACATCCTGCAGGCGACGATCGGGTGCTCGTGGAACCACTGCACCTACTGCGACATGTACCGCGACAAGACGTTCGCGCTGCGTCCGCTCGAGGAGTGTCTCGCCGACCTCGATGCCGCCGGCGAGCAGCTCGGCGATCGCGTCGAGAAGGTCTTCGTCGCCGACGGCGACGCGCTCGTGATGCCGACGGATCACTGGCTCGCGATCCTCGAGCGCTGCCGAGCGCGCTTCCCGAGGCTGCGCCGGGTGTCGTGCTACGCGATGGCGCGGAACGTCCGCGGCAAGACGGGCGACGAGCTGGTGGCGCTGCGCGAGGCCGGCCTCCGCGTGCTCTACATCGGGCCCGAGTCGGGCGACGACGAGACGCTGAAGCGCATCGCCAAGGGCGACACGTTCGCGGCGCACGTCGAGGCCGCCGAGCGCGCGCACGCTGCGGGCCTCGAGCTGAGTGTGATCGCGCTGCTCGGCATCGCGGGCGAGCGCAGCCGAGAGCACGCCGAGGCGACGGCGCGCCTGGTGACCGAGATGGATCCTGCGTACTTCGCGGCGCTCACCGTCACCGTCGTGCCGGGCACGCCGCTCGCGACCCTGCAGGCGCGCGGCCGCTTCGCCGTCCCGGCGGTGCCCGCCCTGCTCGAGGAGCTGCGCACGATCATCGATCTGGCGCGCCCGACCGACGCGCTCTTCCGCACCAACCACGCGTCGAATTATCTTCCGCTCGCGGGTCGCCTGCCGCGCGATCGCGAGCGCATCGTCGCTGCCATCGACGCCGCGCTCCGCGGAGAGATCCCCCTCCGCCCCGAGCGCGCGCGCGGCCTCTGACGCGCGGCGGGACTGGGCATGCGCTCGGCGGCGAGCGTAGAGGATCCCGCGCGCGGCGGCGGTGGACGCGGGGCGGCGGCGCGGCATTCAAGAAAAACGTCGAGGAGAACGTCCTCGCGGCTCGTGCGTCTCTTCGCGCCGATGCGACCCCTCGTCTTCGTCTCTCTCTCCCTCCTGTCGATCGTCTGCTCGCTCGTGCGGCCATCCGGCGCGAGCGCGCAGGCTGCGCACCCACGCGCCGCGCGCGCGCTCCTGCTGATGGAGTCGGCGCCGGTGGTGCTGGTCGCGCCCGATCGCGCGTGGCTCTCGGCCGCGGTCACCGGCGAGCCACTCTCGATCTGCGGCGGCGATCGGTGCCGCCCCGTCCGCGCGATCGAGGCGTGCGAGCCGCCGCGCTGTCCGGGCCACGGACGCGTCGCGATCACCGAAGGCCAGGTCGCGGACGTGCCGGACTTCCCGACCGGCTACGACGACTACGAGCGCGAGCGCGCTGCGCTGTCGGCGGAGCCCACGCTCGCCGCGCTCGCGCCGTACCTGGCGCCGCATCCGAGGCCTCCGTCGTACTCGCGCGTCGCGTGGAGCACGAACGGCCGCGAGGAGCTTCGCTGGGAGCTCGACACCTCGCTCGGCGCCGCGTACTGGACGCACTCCGATCTCGGCGCGATCGACTGGCGGATCAGCGGCGGCTTCCGCTTCGTCACCGGAGAAGACGACGAGGGCGCGCTCGGCTTCTTCATTCCGGCGTCGCTCGGCTTCGATGTGCGCGTGATGCTGCTGGGCTCGGGCCTCGATCAGCCCGGATGGGACACGACGTTCGCGATCGGAGCCGCGCCGTCGATCAGCTTCGTGCTCGAGGACACGGTCCGCCTGCCCGGCTTCCTCGCGCTGATCGTTCCGGAGGTCGGCGTGATCGTCAGCGCCGAGCGGCCCGCCGCGCTCTACCTCGGATGGCAGGTCCCGGTCGACGTGCTGGTCGACGAGCACCTCGCGCTCTCGGCCCGCGCGTCGTTGATGATGATCGACGACTGGGTCGAGGGCGACGGAGTCGAGGCGATCGTCTCGCTGCGGCTCGGGTTCGTGGTGCGCTGACGACGCGCCCGTACGAGCACGGCGGCGCGACCGCGTCGTCGGTCCGACCTCACGCGCCGCGCGTGATGTGCGCGCTGCCGCTCTTGGCGTCGATCTCGACCTTCCAGCGCGTGGGATCGACGCGCTCGAGGGCCATCGCGAGGCTCACGCGCTGCGCCGAGCTCAGGTCGGGATCGTCGAGCAGGCGATCGCACGTCGCGGTGAGCGGAGCGTGCTCCTTCATCAGGCTGGTGAGCGACCACGACGCGGCCTGGTAGATCGCGTCTCGCACCGCGCGCGCGCGATCTTCCGGCGTCTTCGCGCTGGTCTTGAACGCCGCGGCGGCGCCGACGTCGCCGAGGTGCTCGAGCGCGGAGACGATGCGGCGCACCGCGCGCGCGTCGCCGGTGGCGAAGTAGTGGCTCCAGAGCGCATCGAGGATCACCGGATCGTCGACGGTGCGCGAGAGCGGATCCGGCGGCGGGCGCATCAAGCCGGGCGCGGCACGCGACGCGGCGAGGTACGCGCGCCCCTCCGCGGTGTCCGACAGCCACGCCGCGGTGTGCAGGGTGTCTCGTGCAGGCCCGCGCAGATCGGCGAGCGCGGCGACCCACGACTCGATGCGATCGGGGCTCGCCGCCATGACGCGACCGAGGAACGTCGCGAGCGCGAAGCGGGTGCCAGGGTTCTCGAGCCCCGGTTCCGCGGTGATCCGGCGCACCTCGTCGACGAACCGATCCGGCTGGGGGTCCGCGTAGTAGAACTTCATCCAGTCGCTGTCGGTCATGCGCGCGGATGATGTTCTCTGCGCTCGCTCGACACAATTTTCGCGCGCTGATCCGTCAGACAGAGGCTGTCTAGACCCTAATCAAGCGCGTCGCGGACGCGAATGATGGATTAAGCCTGAAAGGCCCTGCGTTCTTCGGTTGCGAGACCAGAAGACGAAAGGGTGCAGTTCTCATCGTGACGCACGCGCTCGGACCTTCTTCTCGGGCCTCGGCGTGATGTCGACGATGTTCGCGAGCACATGAACGTCGCGCTGGTACGTGGCGGCGACGAGCGCCCATGCCTTGT
>JALYRN010000190.1 GCA_030855295.1 Myxococcota bacterium
ACCCTGCGCTGGCGATACGCTGGCGGCGATCGCTTCTACGCGTCGGCCGCGATCGCGAGCGACGGAACGATCATCGTCGGCAACCACGATGGCTCGGTCGTCGCGCTGACGCCGCAGGGCCAGGTCCGCTGGCGCCGACAGCTCGGCGCACCGGTCGACGCGAGCCCCACGATCGACGACGACGGCGTCGTGTACGTCGCCGCCGATGGCCTCTGGGCGCTCGATCGCGCCGGCAATCCGCGCTGGCACGTGCCGACGGCAGAGGCGCTCCGCACCTCGCCGGCGATCCACCCGCTCGGCCTCGTGATCGTCGGCACCACCGACGGCCGCGTGGTCGCGGTGCGCCGGAACGGCGAGGTCGCGTGGGAGGCGCGCGCCGGCGCGAGCGTCGACGGCGGCGCATCGATCGCGGACGACGGAACCATCTACGTCGGCACCGACCTCGGCCACGTGCTCGCGATCGATCCGCAGAACGGCGCGATCCGCTGGCGCTACGAGGCCGAAGCCGACGTCCGCGCCACGCCGGCGATCGCACCCGACGGAACGATCGTGGTCGGCAGCGACGACCGATCGATCCACGGCATCACGCCGGCCGGCACGCAGCGCTTCCGCGTGCGCACGTCCGGTCGCGTGCGCGCGTCGGCGCGGATCGATCCCGAGGGCAGGATCTACGTCGGCTCGCAGGACGACTTCCTGTATGCGCTCGGTCCCGACGGGAGCCTGCTGTTCCGCCACAACATGGGCCAGGACGTCGACTCGACCGCCGCGATCACCAGCGACGGAACGCTGATCGTCGGCGCGGACGACGGCGGGATCTACGCACTCGAGGCGGCACGTCGATGAAGACAATCGGTCGCGAGCAGGTGCTCGCTGCGCTCAAGGCCGGTGGCGGCAAGAGCCTCCACGTGATGGAGGTCGTCCAGATCCTCGACGCCCCGAAGACGGCCAAGGACGAGGTCCGCGATCTCCTGCAGGAGCTGAAGGAGCTCGGCCTCGCGAAAGAGCTTCCAGGCAACCGCTTCCGGGTCGGTCCAGGCCGTCGCCAGGCGGCGCCCCCGCCGCCTCCGGCGTTCGATCGGAGCGCACGCGGCCGTGATCGTGACGGTGATCGTGCCGGCAGGGACGCGCGGGGCGATGCGGGCGTCGATCGCGACCGACCGCGACCCTCGGGCGCTTCGGTCAGCGGCTGGCTGAACATCACCCCGCGCGGGTTCGCGTTCGTCACCGCCGACGACGGCGGGCCCGACGTGTTCGTCTCGGGCCGCTCGCTCGGCAACGCGATGCACGGCGATCGCGTGGAGGTCGCCGCGCGCCGCAGCCCCCAGGGCCGTGAGGGCGAGGTCGTCGGCGTGCTCGAGCGCGGCATGGTGCGGGTCGCCGGCACGCTCACGCGCGCGCGTCGTGTCTTCCTGATCGAGACCAACGACTCGCGCCTGCCTCCGACCTTCCGCGTCGTCGGCACGCTGCCTCTGGGCACCGAGCCCGGAATGGACGTCGTCGCGCAGATCACGAAGTACCCCGAGCATCCGGACGAGATGCCGATGGCGCGGGTCCTGAGCGTGCTCGGACCGCGCGGATCGGCCGAGGTCGAGATCGCGAAGATCCTGATCCGCGAGCAGGTCAGCGAGGAGTTCCCTTCCGACGTCGTGCAGGAGGCGCTCGGCTTCCCGCCCGAGGTGCCGGAGCGTGACGTGCGCGATCGCGAGGATCTCCGCGGCCTCGATCTCTGCACGATCGACCCCGAGGACGCGCGCGATCACGACGACGCGCTGTGGGCGGAGCAGCTCGAGGACGGCTCGTATCGCGTGGTGATCGCGATCGCCGACGTGTCTCATTACGTCCGCGACGGCAGTCCGATCGATCGCGCGGCACTCTCGCGCGGCACGTCGATCTACCTCCCCGGGCGCGCGATCCCGATGCTGCCGCCCGAGCTCTCGAGCAACCTCGCGTCTCTCGTCCCCGACGAGGATCGCCTCACGCTCGCGATCGAGGTGCGTCTCGGCAAGCTCGGCAAGGTGCTCTCGCACCGCTTGATCGAGGGCGTGATGCGCTCCCGCGCGCGCCTGACGTATGGCGGCGTCGCGCGGGCGTTGGGCCTCGTCGACGAGGGCCCGCAGGAGCCCGAGGCCGAGTCGCGCGTCGAGACGCTGCGCACGCTCCACGCGATCTCGCGCCGCCTGCGCGCGCTGCGCGTGCGCCGGGGCGCGCTCGAGTTCGAGCTGCCCGAGGCGAAGGTGAAGCTCGACGAGCACGGCGAGCCGATCGACGTCGTGCGCTCGCGCGGCAACGCCGGCATCAAGGAGGCGTACGAGCTCGTCGAGGATCTGATGCTCCTCGCGAACGAGGTGATCGCCGAGGACCTCTCGCGCCGGAAGCTGCCCGCGATCTTCCGCGTCCACGGCAAGCCCGACCCGCGCAAGGTCGAGGTCTTCGCCGCGGTCGCCGAGGCGTACGGATACGTGCTCGAGGAGGACGCCGCGCAGAGCCCGAAGAAGCTGCAGCAGGTCCTCGGTCAGCTCGCGGGAACGCAGCACGCGCACTCGCTCGGCTTCCTCCTGCTGCGCTCGATGCAGCAGGCGAATTACGGCGTGGAGAACCTCGGCCACTTCGCGCTCGCGGCGACCGACTACCTGCACTTCACCTCGCCGATCCGCCGCTATCCGGATCTCGCGGTGCACCGCGTCGTCCGCATGCTCGCGCGCGGCGAGAAGATCGATCGCGAGGCGCTCGGCAAGAAGCTCGCGGTGCAGGCGACGCAGTCGAGCCGGATGGAGCGCCGCGCGATGACGGTCGAGCGCGAGACGGTGAACCTCTATCGCTGCCTGCTGATGAAGGATCGCGTCGGCGACGAGCTCGAGGGCACGATCACCAGCGTGGGCGAGCACGGCCTCAACGTCTCGCTCGACGAGCCCTTCGTCGAGGTGCGTGTCCCGATCGAGCGGCTCGGCGAGGACTACTACGAGCTCGATCGGCTCGGCATCCGGCTCTCTGGCCGCCGCTCCGGGCACTCCTTCACGCTCGGCGAGCGCATCGTCGTCCGCCTCGAGTCGGTCGTGATCGAGCGCCGCGAGATGAGCGCCGCGCCGATCTCGTCGCCGGCCGCGCGCCCGCAGCGCGAGCGCCCGCGCGCATCCTCGTCCGAGCCCAAGCGTACGTCGAAGGAGCCCCGCGACCGTCGATCGAAGGCGTCGGAGCGTCCCTCACGCACCGGCTCGTCTCCGAAGCGCTCGAGCTCTTCGTCGTCCTCGAAGAGCTCGAAGAAGACGAGGAGCTCCTCCTCCGACGGTCCGAAGCCGCATCGCAAAGGCCCGCGTCGCTCCCGCTGACGCGCGCGAGAACCGAGAACATGTCGCCCCGCCCCCGCGCTCCCAAGAAGAACCCCGGCTCCGCCACCGTGCCCACCGTGCCCGAGCTGATCGCGCGCAAGCGCGACGGCGGCCGGCTCGCCGAGCACGAGATCCGCCACCTGATCGACGGCTTCGTGCGCGGCACGGTCGCCGACTACCAGATGAGCGCGCTCGCGATGGCGATCCTCCTCCGCGGCATGGACCCGGAGGAGATCGTCGCGCTCACGCTCGCGATGCGCGACTCCGGTCGCGTCGTCGACACCAGCTCGATCCGCGCGGCGAAGGTCGACAAGCACTCCACCGGCGGCGTCGGCGACAAGGTCTCGCTCTGTCTCGCGCCGCTCGTCGCGGCGTGCGGGCTCGCGGTGCCGATGGTCAGCGGCCGCGGCCTCGGCCACACCGGAGGCACGCTCGACAAGCTCGAGGCGATCCCCGGCTTCTCCGTCTCGATGAGCACCGAGTCGTTCGTCGATCAGGTACGCGAGATCGGCTGTGCGCTGATCGGCCAGACCGCCGACATCGCGCCGGCCGACAAGCGCCTCTACGCGCTGCGCGACGTCACCGCGACCGTCGAGAGCGTGCCGCTGATCACCGCGAGCATCCTCTCGAAGAAGCTCGCCGAGGGCATCGACGCGCTCGTGCTCGACGTGAAGGTCGGCCGCGGCGCCTTCATGAAGTCCGAGGACGACGCGCGCACCCTCGCGTCCTCGCTGGTGCGCGTGGGCCGGCTCGCCGGCAAGAAGGTCACCGCGATCCTCACCTCGATGGACGCGCCGCTCGGCCGCACGATCGGCAACGCCCTCGAGACCGCCGAGGCCTTCGAGATCCTCCACGGCCGCGGCCCCGCCGACCTGCTCGAGATCACGATCGTTCTCGGCGCCGAGATGCTCCGCCTCGGAGGCGCTGCGAAGACCGACGCCGCCGCGCGTCGCCTGCTCGAGGCCGCGCTCGCCGACGGCCGCGGCGCCGCGAAGATGCGCGAGATCGTCAGGGCGCAGGGCGGCGATCCCCGAACCGTCGACGAGCCCGATCGCCTCCCCGCCGCGCGCCTGGTCGTCGACGTCCCCGCCCCGAAGGACGGCTTCGTCACCGGGATCGACGCCCTCGAGCTCGGCCTCACCGGCGTCGCGATGGGCGCCGGCCGCACCCGCGCCGATCAAGCGATCGACCCCGCGGTCGGCATCGTGATCAAGTCGCACGTCGGCGAGCGCGCGAAGAAGGGCGAAGCGATCGCCGAGCTCCACCTCCCCGAGGGCGCCGACGTCGACGCCTACTCCGCGCGCGTGCGCGGCGCGTGGACCATCGGCGAGCGCCGCCCCCGCGAGCGTCCCCTCGTCCTCGACGTGATCCGCCGCTGAGCCGAGCAGGAGCGCTCGCCCCGGACGGACCGCACGGGAGCGCGCGCCGCGCCGGAGCGGGTGAGCCGATCTTGCGCCAGCCCTCGAGCACCACGCTCGTGTCGGGCGAGGGGAAGTCGCCGCGCCCACGACGGTATGCTCGTCCCGTGACCGTTCGCCACCGCACCCAGACGACGATCTCGAAGGTCGTCATCGGCATCGCGATCCTCGTCGCGCTCGGCCCGCTCTGCTACGGCTTCTCGGCGTTCGACGCCGACACGACGATCCCGTGGTGGCAGGGCGCGATCGCGTTCGCCATCGCGATCGCGACGTTCGCCGTCGGCGGCTTCCTCTCCCGCGCGATGGGCCGTGAGGTCATCGCGGACGCCGACACGCTCCGCACGCGCGGCCCTCGCGGCGACATCGTCATCCGCTGGTCCGACGCACCGCGCATCGAGATCACGGCCAGCCCTTGGGCGCGCGGCACCCGCGTCGTCCGCGCGCGCGTGCACGATCGCGACGCGCGCGAGATCGTCTTCGAGACGGTCGAGGTCGTCGGCGTCGGCGCCCGCTCCGATCCCCACGGACACGCGCTCCTCGCCTACGTCCGCCAGCGAGCGTCTGCCGCGGCCTGACACGCCACCGCGCGTCAGTACCCTTCGGCCTTCGAGATGATCTCGTTCATGATCTCGCGCGTGCCGCCGCCGATCGGATAGAGCCGCGCGTCGCGATACAGCCGCTCCACCAGCACCTCGCGCATGTACCCCATGCCGCCGTGGATCTGCACCGCCTGATCGCAGACGAACGAGCACGCATCGGTCGCCACGTTCTTCGTCATCGCCGCGAGCGCCGGCACCTGCTCACCGCGCGCGTGCCGCACCGCGAGCTCACCCGTCAGCGCGCGCGCGGCAGCGACGCGCCCTGCCATGTCCGCGAGCTTGTGCCGGATCACCTGGAACCCCGAGATCGACTTCCCGAACGCGCGCCGCTCCTTCGCGTAGCGGACCGACTCGCGGTACGCGAGCTCGCTGATCGCCACGCACTGCACCGCGAGCATCAGCCGCTCCTGCGTGAAGTTCATCATGATCGCGAGGAACCCCGCGTTCTCGATCCCGATCAGGTTGGAGACCGGCACGCGACAGTCTTCGAACGTCAGCTCGGCCGTATCGCTCGCCCACCACCCCGTCTTCTTCAGCTTCTTCGAGACCACGTAGCCCGGCGTCTTCGCCTCGATGATCAGCAGCGACACCCCCCCGTGCCCCGGCCCTCCGGTGCGCACCGCCGCCGTGATGAAGTCCGCGCGCGTCCCCGACGTGATGAACGTCTTGCTCCCGTTCACGACGTAGACATCGCCATCGCGCACCGCGCGCGTCGTGAGCCCCGCCACGTCGCTACCGCCCCCCGGCTCGGTGATCGCGAGCGCCGAGATCATCTCCCCGCGCAGCACCGGCCGAACGAACCGCTCCTTCTGCGCCTCGGTCCCCGCGCTCACGATCGGCGGCAGCGCGATCCCGTGGCTCCCGAGCCCGACCGTCGTCCCCACGCTCCGCCCCGCGAGGATCATCTCCTCCGACGCCACCACGACGTGCGTCACATCCCCGCCGCCCCCACCGACCGCCTCCGGGTACCCGAGCCCGAGCATCGAGTCCGCTCCCGCGCGCCGATAGAGCTCGACCGGAAACTCCTCGTCCTCCTCCCACCGATCCGCATGCGGCGCGATCTCCCGCTCCGCCCACCGCCGCACCGTCGCCCGCAGCGCCGAATGCTCGTCGTTCTCGAACAGATACGTCATCGCGCCCCAGTCTACCGCCGACTGAACCGCCATTCATCACCCCTCAAAAATCCCGGCATTTCCCTTTCCAAAACATCGCATGTACGATCCCTGCGCAACCGCCCGCAGGAGATCCTCCGCATGCGCATCCGCCCCCTCGCCCTCTGCACGGTGCTCAGCACCCTCGCCCTCACCACAGCCTGCGGCGACACCGGCCCCGGCGACACCCCCGACTCCGGCCCCATCACGACAGACTCCGGCGGCACGGTGATGGACGCCGCGCCCGCAGACGGCGCGGTGTCGATGCGCTGCGGCAACGGCATGATCGAGGGCAGCGAGACCTGTGACGACGGCAACCGAGGAGCCGACGATGGCTGCTCTCCGAGCTGCCATGTCGAGTGCGGAGACGGCACCGTCGGCGTCGCGGAACTGTGCGACACCGCGATCGCGGCCGGGGAGACCGGAGCCTGCCCGACGTCGTGTGATGATGCGAACGCCTGCACCACCGATACTCTGGCGGCCAGTGAGTGCCTGGCTGAATGCGTCCACGGGGACATCACCGCTGCGATGGACGGTGACGGCTGCTGCCCGGCGGGAAGTGATGCGACCAGCGACGACGACTGCACTGCAGTCTGCGGAAACGGTAGTGTCGAGCCGACGGAGACCTGCGACAGCGCGATCGCGACCGGTACCGCAGGTGCCTGTCCCGCGACGTGTGACGACGCGATCGCCTGCACCGCAGATGCGATGACCGGTGCTGGGTGCACCGCCGCATGCACGAATACCGAGATCACCGCCGCCATGGACGGCGACGGGTGCTGCCCCGCAGGTGCGACGCCGAGCACCGACGGCGACTGCGCGGGCTGCGGCGACGGTACGGTCGTCGCGCCGGAAACCTGCGACACTGGCATCGCGACCGGAGTCGGATCGTGTCCGATGGCGGCGAGCTGCAACGACGGCAGCGTGTGCACCGCCGATGCGCTGGTCGCCGGCGGCACGTGCATGGCCGCGTGCACCAACACCCCTATCGGCGCAGGACCCGCGGACGGCTGCTGCCCGACCGGCGCAACCATCGCCACGGACGCCGATTGCGCCGCGCGCTGCGGCGATGGTGCCGTGACGGCCCCTGAGACTTGCGATGACGGCGGAACAGCGAGCGGCGACGGCTGCAGCGCGACATGCACGACGGAGGCGACCCCGACCGCGTTTCGCGTCTCCGCGATGACGCTACGCGACCCGCATGCCTTCACCAGCGTCTTCTTCTCGTGCCTCGACATCACGAGCAACCTCAACACGCAGCTCGGCAACGCCATCACCATGGACGGCAGCGATCCGGATACGACCCTGGACCTCTCGATCGTGCATGTGTTCCGTCCGCTCGATCAGCGCGACGGTAGGACGACGCCGGGGCACATCACGTTCCCCGACTGTACGGCACCGATGTCGTCCACGATGTGCACGCTGCCTGCGGGCGCCATGCAGACCGCCGCCGACGCAACCAACACGGCGGTTGGGACGTGCCTCGCGGCGCTGCCGAATACGACGACTACCGGCTGGGACTCGCCGAACACTGTGATGGGACCCTGTTACGTCTCGAACATCGGCGACCTCACGATCAACCTCAGCAGTATCCCGGTAATCCTTCGCCAGACTTCGGTCGCTGCGACGTACTCCGGCGCACCCGCGACACAGCTCATCAGCGGACTAATCCGTGGGTTCCTCACGGAAGCAGATGCGAACGCGACCACCATCCCTGGCACGGTGACGCTCGTCGGTGGAATGCCGCTCTCCGCGGTTCTGCCGGGCGGCGCTGGGTGCTGTCGCGGCAGCACGACGGCGGGTCGCGAGATGGACACGCTCGCAGACGGCACTCGCGGTTGGTGGTTCTACCTGAACTTCACCGCGAGCGTCGTCCCCTACTCGGAGCTCTGAGGCGCTCCGCGAATCGGCGGCCTTCGGCACATAGAGAAGCCCCATCGCGGCCCGTCGCGGTGGGCCTCCCCTGCTCAGGGCCGCACTCGGAGCTCCCAGACGTCGTCGTCGCCCGTGAACACGACCAGGCGTCGCCTCGGCCCGTCCCACCACGCGACGTGATTTCGCATCGGGCCAGGCGACGCGCCGGGTGCGACGGCCAGTTCCGCCCAGGTCGCGGCGGTTGTGCTCTCGAACGTCAGCCGATGTACCTGCTCCGACGTCGTACTGCCGCCGAAAAGGATTGCCGACGGCAGATCGGGCTCGACGGCGTGAACGATCGACATCGTGTGCCCGGACCTGGGGCCCGGGGCTGAACCGGTGACGACGACCTCAACCCAAGTCGCGGGCGTGCCGCAGGGGTTCATCGAGAAGAGCTCGTCGCTATCACCGATCGACGTTCTGCCCCCGAAGAGGAACGCAGATCCATAGTGATTAGGCACCACCACAGCTGCATCGGCTCTGCCGCTGAGCGCGCCGGCGCTCGTAATCGCTTCCCACCGGCATTCGAGACCATCGGCTCCGCAACCCAGGCGCCACGCGTCGTTCAGCAGAGTCGAAGAAGGGCCCTCTCCGCCGACGACTACGAAGTCGAACGCGACGGGCGACGAGCTGCACGCAGCCGCGAATATCGAAGCACCCTTTCGTCGCGACGGAAGGCTCGAGGAAGGATCGACCTGGTGCAGGAGCCACTGGCCGTCGTCTCCGAGTTGCCAAAGTGATTGGTCTGCCAGTCCGCCGCGGAGTGCGCCGCTGAACCACACCATTCCCGGCGCAGCGCTTGCGGGGTACTCGACCTGTGCTCGGATACCCCAGCGTGGATTGGGGACCGTCGACGTAGCGCCGTCCGGCGTGGCGATCAATGGCGTCCATGCATCGTCGACCGGATTCATCTCCCAGATCTCAGTGTGCGTATTTCGCCCATCGTGAACGCGCGGATCGCGCGATCGTGATCACCGCGATCGCCGCATCGTGATCGCTCGGTCGGAGCGAAGCGACGCTGGTCGTCGGTGATGGTCGTTCAGTCGGTGGTGC
>JALYRN010001025.1 GCA_030855295.1 Myxococcota bacterium
GCGGCGAGGAGGTCGCGGCGCGCGTGCTGCCGCGCGCGCCGGAGACCGACGTCGCGTGGCGCTATCTGGACGAGTTCGCGATCTCGTGTCGCTCGGGGACGCGCCTCGGGCGTCGCGACTTCCGCGGCTACCAGGATCCCCTGCTGCTGCATGCGTACGAGCGCGTGCTCGCCGCGCTGCGGGAGCATCCCGAGCTCGCGATGCAATTCAACGTTCGCTACGCGCTGACGGGGCCGCACTTCCTGCATGGCTGGGACCGCCACTACCTGCCGCCGCCGGCGGAGCTTCTCGCGATGCCGGGCGCGATCGATCGCGGCGAGGGCGTGATCGAGCTCGGGCCGCCGCTCGCGCGCGTGATGCCGCTCGCGTACTTCGTGCCCGGCCCCGCGATCGAGCGCGTGGTGCTGCGCGAGGACGCGCTCGCGCGCACGATCGAGCTCGCGCCGGCGCCGATCGCGATCCTCGAGGACGTGCGCGAGGTCGCGCCGATCGCGCCCGTCGCGCCGGGGACGCTGCCGCTCGCCGCCGAGGTGCTCGAGTACGAGAGCGACTCGCTCGCGCTCCTGATCGAGGCGCCGGTCGCCGGCGCGCTCGTCGTCGAGGAGGCGTGGTATCCGGGCTGGCGCGCCTTCCTCGTCGATCGCTCCGGCCGCACCGACGAGGTGCCGATCCTCCGGGCGAACGGTCTGGTGCGGGCGATCGAGGTGCCCGCGGGGAGGCACCGGGTCGAGCTGCGCTTCGAGCCGCCCGATGGTGCGCCGCTGCGTTGGCTGCTCCTCGGATCGTGGATCGTGGTGCTCGCGCTCCTGATCCCTTGGCCCGCGCGCCGCGGTCGTGATCGGAGGGAGCCGTGAGCACCACCGCGGACGGCGGCATCCCCGACGAGCTCGCCGCGCGCCGCTCGATGCCGGCGCAGGTGGTGCTGCTCTATCGCAACCTCGGGCGCTCGCTCGCGCTGGCGTGGGGCCTCGATCGCGCGCTCGTGGTGCAGTACCTCGCGCTCGGTCTGGTCGACGCGCTGCTGCCGATCGCGATCGCCTGGGTCGGCAAGGAGATCGTCGACGCGGTGGTCGCGGCGGCGGGACGTCCCGACGCGGCGTGGACGCCGGCGCTGACGTGGGTCGGGATCGAGGCGCTGCTCGTGATCGGGCGGCTGATGACGGGCCAGGCGATCGGCTACACGGCGGAGATCCTGCGCGCGCGCATGGCCGCGCACATCGAGGGCTTGGTCGCCGAGAAGGCCTCGCGCCTCTCGGTGCGGCACTTCGAGGATCCGAAGTTCATGGACGTGATGGAGCGCGCGCGGAAGGACGCGAGCTGGCGCCCCGTCGAGATGATCACGCACGGCGTGTCGCTGTCGCGGCAGCTGATCACGATCACCGGGTTCGCCGCGCTGCTCGCGGGGTTCAGCCCGTGGGCGGTGCTCGCGCTGCTGCTCGCGTCGCTCCCCTTCCTCGCCGAGGCCCGCTGGTCGGCGCGGCAGTACGAGATCCGGCTCGCGCGCACCCAGGACGAGCGCCGCGCCGGCTACTACCAGAGCGCGCTCACCAGCGACTCCCTCGTCAAAGAGGTGAAGATCTTCGGGCTGGTGCGCTTCTTCCTGGATCGCTGGCGCGCGATCCAGGACCGGTTCCTGGACGAAGATCGCCGGTTCGCGCGCTCGCGCGGCTTCTGGGTGACGGCGATGGGCGCCGCGAGCTCGCTCGTGTTCTACGGCGTGTTCGCGTGGATCGTGGTGCTCGCGGTGCGCGGCGAGCTGACGCTCGGCGCGATGGTGCTCTACCTCGGCGTGTTCCGGCAGGCGCAGGGCGCGTTCCAGAGCGCGATGTCGTCGGTGGCGCGCGCATGGTCCGACAGCCTCTACATGGGCAACCTGTTCCGCTACCTCGGCATCGTGGACGACGACGTCGCGCGCGTGGGGCCGGGCGAGGACGCCGAGGGCGATCGCGAGACGCCGCCGACGATCGAGATCGAGGGAGTGAGCTTCGGGTACCCGGGCTCGGCACGGAGCGCGCTCTCGAGCGTCGATCTGCGGATCGAAGCGGGCGAGGCGGTCGCGCTCGTCGGCGCCAACGGCGCCGGCAAGACCACGCTGATCAAGCTGCTGACGGGGCTGCATCGCCCGACCGCGGGGCGCATCCTGCTCGACGGCCGCGACGTCGCGGAGATGGATCCCGGCGCCCTGCGCGCGCGCATCGGCGTGGTGTTCCAGGACTTCGCCCACTACCACCTGACGGCCGCGGAGAACGTCGGCATCGGCTGGGTGCCGGGGGCCGGCGATCGCGGCGCGGTGTCGGCCGCCGCGGCGCGCGGAGGTGCCGCGGAGATCCTCGAGTCGCTGCCCGAGGGTTACGACACGATGCTCGGCCGCTGGTTCGGCGGCGAGCAGCTCTCGATCGGGCAGTGGCAGCGCATCGCGATCGCGCGCGCGTTCATGCGCAAGAGCGGCGTGCTCGTGCTCGACGAGCCGACCGCGAGCCTCGACGCCGACGCCGAGCACGCGATCTTCGATCGCTTCCGGCAGCTCGCGGAGGGGCGCACCGTGATCCTGGTGACGCACCGGTTCTCGACGGTGCGGATGGCCGATCGGATCGTCGTGCTCGAGGGCGGCGCGATCGCCGAGATCGGCACGCACCGCGAGCTGATCGCGAAGGGCGGCGTCTACGCGCGCATGTTCGGCCTGCAGGCCGCGGGCTATCGCCTCGACGGCGACGACTCGAGCAGCGCCGAGCCGGCCTGAGCCAGCAGGAGTGCTCGCCCCGGAGGGGCCGGACGGAAGCGCGGGCCGCGCGCGCGGACGGAAGGTCCCGGAGCGGGCGAGCCGATTTCCAGACAGCCTCTGAGCCAGCAGGAGTGCTCGCCCCGGAGGGACCG
>JALYRN010001026.1 GCA_030855295.1 Myxococcota bacterium
GGCCCGATCCGCGCTTCGCACCGGACGGCGCGATCCTCGCGGCGCCCGCGCGCGATGACTTCGCGTGCCTGCAGCCCGCGCTGCCGATCGCGATCGAGCCCGCGTGCGAGCAGGGCGCGCCGTACCCGCGATGCCGCTGGCAGCTCCCCGAGACGGCCGACGCGCGGGGGCTCTATCGCGTCTGGCGCAACACCACGCCGGAGCATCGCTGGGCGCGCCCGGGGCTCGTCTCGCTGGTGCTCGCGGCCGCGCGCGAGTACCAGGCGCGCTGGCCCGGCGAGTCGATCGCGATCGGCGATCTCGACGCCGCGGGGCCCCGCCATCAGACCCACGATCGCGGCGTCGACGTCGACCTCTATCTCGAGCACGCGATGATCGCGCAGAACGTCGGCGGCGGCCGGTACCCCGACAATTACGAGGACCGCCCCGCGCACGAGGTGCGCCTCTTGCGCGCGCGCGTGCTCGACCTCGCGAAGATCTTGGCGACCTGCTCGGGTGGTCGACTGCGCATCTACTACAACGATCCCGAGATCGTCGGCGCGCTCCGCGAGTGGTTCGCTGCGCGCGGTCTCGAGAGCGACGTCGGCCGCCCGATGCAGATGCACAACCCTCTGCACCGCTTCCACTTCCACATGACGATCGCCGACGATCTCGCGCCGCTGCCGCTCGAGCCCTGAGTCGACCGGAGTGCTCGCCCCGGAGGGCGCGCACGGGAGCGCGCGCGTCGCGGCCTGCAGGAGTGCTCGCCCCGGAGGGCGCGGACGGGAGCGCGCGCTTCGCGCGCGGACGGAAGCGACCGGAGCGGGCGAGCCGATCAAGCGCGCGTGGACGGAAGCGACCGGAGCGGGCGAGCCGATCAAGCGCGCGCGGACGGAAGCGACGAGCGGGCGAGCCGATTTCGAGACAGCATGGCGGGGCCGGGGCCCGGTTCGTACACTCGACGGAGCGATGTCGAGATCCGCATGTCCGCGCTGCCGCGCAGCGATGATCGCGCGGGAGTCGCACCCAGGCGTGCACGGGTGCGGCGCGTGCGGGATGTGGCTCGACAACGCGGCGTGCCAGCGGCTGGTGGACGGAACGCTCGCGCTCGACGCGCCGATCTGGGTGCCGGCGCGCGAGGCCGCCGCCGCGATCGCGTCGACGTACCGCTCCGCGCCGGGCGACGGAGAGCGACGCTGTCCGGTGTGCTCCGAGCGCCTCGCGCCCTCGAAGGTCGAGCACGTCGAGCTCGGGGTGTGCGCGGCGCACGGGACGTTCTTTCCCGGGGACACGCTGTGGAGGGCGCACGGCGCGCTCCGTGCGCGCGACGAGCGCCAGCGGCGTGAGTCGGCGGATTTCGTCGCCGAGCTGGTCGTCGATCGTCGCCGCGAGGGCGCGCGCGGTCTCGTCGAGCTGATTGCCGATCTGCTCTGGACGGGACCGAACACCTAGGCGTTTCTTTTTGCGCTCTCGAGCGATCCGACGGGGGCGGACCCGATCGTCTCGTCGTACGTCGATAGAATCTCCGGCGCGACCCACGGGAGATCGCGGCCCGGGGGTCCATTCCGTTCGCTCTCGGAGATCCATGCGCACGAGCTCGGCTTCCTCGGTCCTCCTCACCCGCCGCTTCCGCACCTGCCTCTTCGTCGCTGCGCTCGCTGCCTCGCTCGCCCTGCCGCCGACCGCCGCGCGCGCGCAGGACGCCGATCCCGTTCCCGCCGAGAGTGACGTCGGCTACGAGCTCGCGCTGCACGGCATCACTGCGGGCGAGCGCGGCGCGAGCGTCCAGCTCGCCGGCATCGCGTACGAGGTCCACGGCCTCGCCGAGCTCCGTCCGATGGCGGGCCTCACGATCGCCGCGGCGATCACCAGCAGCGTGCCGAGAGGCACCGGCCACGCGCGCGAGCGGGTCGCCGAGGCGCGCGCGCGCAGCGCCGAGGGCGGCCGCTTCGCGCTCGAGATCGCGATCCCCGCCCGCGATCTCGCGAGCCCGATGCTCGAGATCGTCGTGCAGCGCGCGAGCGGTCCCGGACGCACGTTCCGGTTCGGCCTCGCGCAGCTCGCGTCGCGCTCGCTTGCGCTGCTGACCGACCGAAACCGCTACCAGCCCGGCGAGACCGTGCGCGCATGGTCGCTCCTGCGCAGCACCCGCGGGCGCGCGCCGATCGCGGGCGCGCCGATCACGTTCTCGCTCGTCGACGAGGGCGGCGCTCCGATCGCCGAGCGCGCGGTCGAGACCGGCGCCTCGGGCGCAGCGACCGTCGAGATCGTGATCCCCGAGAGCGCGTCGGCGGGCTCGTGGACCGTGCGCGTGACGAGCGCCGAGCCCGGCACGATCGAGGCGGCACGATCGATCGACGTGGTGCGACGCACCGTCGAGCGCCTCGCGGTCTCGGTGACGCTCGAGCGCGAGCTGATCGAGCCGGGCGGCGCGCTGCGGGGAACGGTCGAGGTGAAGACGCCCTCCGGCACGCCGGTGCGCGGGGCGCGCGTGCTCGTGAGCGTCGGCGACGACGACGCGCCGCCGCTCGAGCTCGTGACCGACGACGATGGCCTCGCGCGGATCGACGCGCAGGCGCCGAGCTTCCTCGCCGGTGAGGTGAGCGTGATGCACGTGGTCGCGCGCGTGACGTCGGCGGCGTACGGCACGCTCGCGGCCTCCGCGCCCTACACGCTGGCGCGCACGCGCTGGCTGGTGGCTGCGACGCCGGAGGCGGGCGGGCTCGTGCCCGAGGTCGAGTCGGAGCTGTTCCTGTCGGTGGCGGATCCGCGCGGCCGTCCGATCGCGGCCGGCACCGAGATCGAGGCGCGCGGGATCGGGCTGCGCGGCGGTCGCGTGACGGCGACCACCGACGCCCACGGCATCGCGGCGATCCGCGTGCGCCTCCCCCGCGG
>JALYRN010001027.1 GCA_030855295.1 Myxococcota bacterium
GCCCGAGGGGACGCGCTGCGAGATCGTGCCGCCCCGGCCCGAGCCGTGCGTCGGTCCGGAGTGCCTGCCCTGCACGCCGAGCCACACGCTCACCGCGCGCGGCGCGACCGAGGGCTCGCCCTTCGAGGTCCCCGCCGAGGCCAACGCGTATCGGTGCTTCGCGGTGCCCTCCCCGTTCACGGCGAGCACGCGCGCGATCGCGTGGGCGCCGATCGTCGACGATGCCCGCGTGCTGCACCACCTGATCGCGTACCGCACCGCGACGCGACAGGAGACCGGCCCGGTCTCGTGCGAGATGCCGCTCGACGCGGTCGGCCTCTTCGGCTGGGCGCCGGGCGCTCCGAACGTGGTGCTGCCGGACGACGTGGGCCTCGAGCTCTCGAGCGGCGGCGAGGAGTGGCTGATCCTGCAGGTGCACTACGGCAACGCCGCGCTCCACACCGACGCGCTCGATCGCAGCGGGTTCGCCGCGTGCACGACCGAGACGCCGCGCGCGCACACCGCGGGCGTGATGACCTTCGGCAGCACGTCGATCGCGATCGCACCGCGGGCGCGCGCGCAAGAGGTCGCGGGCCTCTGTCCTTCGAGCTCGACCGCGCTGCTCCGCGAGCCGCTGCACGTCCTCGCGAACGGTCCGCACATGCACCGCCGCGGGCGGCGCTTCGTGGTCGAGATCCTGCGCGGAGGCTGGACCGCCGAGACGGTGCTCGACGTCGATCCCTTCCGTTTCGATGATCAGCGCGCGTACTGGCACGACCCGCCCTATGAGATCCGGCCCGGCGACGCGGTGCGGACGCGCTGCATCTACGACAACGAGGACTCGTCGTGGGCCTACTACGGCGAGCGGACCGAGGACGAGATGTGCTTCGACTTCGCCATCGTCTATCCGATCGACGCGATCCCGGCGGGGTACGCGCGCACCTGCGTGGTCGCGCTGGGGCTCTGAATCGGCAGGAGCGCTCGCGCGGTGGGCCGGTACGGGAGCGCGCGCGCGCTCGCGAGATCGCGGAGCGCACGAGGCGCGTGTCGATTTCTGTGACTGGTCCGGCGCGCTCGGCGCTCGCTCTCGTCCGCAGCATGGGAGGCCGCGGCCGTCTCGATGTCGCGATTCGTCTTCATCGAGGGACGAGCGATCGCCGATTCGTGGAGCAGCGCCTCGCCCGCGATCGGATGGCCGCGCGCGGAGAGGCTCACATTCGCTCTCGCTTCGGTCGAGAATGACGTTCCCCCCATGGACGACCACCCCACCGAAGCATTGATCTGGATGACCGCGCTCGCCGCCGCGATCGATCGCGCGCAGGGCGCCACCTCGCAGCTGGAGCGGCTCGCCGCGCTCGAGGCGCTCGACGAGGCGCGACAGCGTCTCGACGAAGTGCTCGCGCAGGTCCGCGAGGAGCTCACGCACGGCTTCGCGCCGCGCGCCCTCGTGAGCTGAGCCCTCGGCAGGAGTGCTCGCCCCGTAGGGCGCGTACGGGAGCGCGCGCTTCGCGCGCGGACGGAAGCGACCGGAGCGGGCGAGCCGATCAATCGCGCGCGATGGAAGGGCCCGGAGCGGGCGAGCCGATCGACGACAGGCTCTGACTGTTCAGCGCGAGCGGGTGCGATCCTCGAGCAGCTTCGCGCAGAGCCGCAGCGCCGCCGACTCGATCGTCGCCTCCGAGAGCAGCACGTGGAGCGCGGCATCGCCGAGCGGCACCAAGCTGTCCTCGCTGCACACACGCGCCATCTTGCCGCCGTACCCGGCGTCGATCAGCGCGGCGAGCACGCCCTCGCTGACGCCGCCGCTCCGCCGTGTCTCGTCGGCGATCAGCACACGCCCGGTCGCGTCCGCCTCGCGGAGCACGTCGCCCATCGGCAGCGGCGCGAGCCAGCGAAGGTCGACGACGCGACAGCGAATCCCCGCCTCGCGCTCGAGCCGCCGTGCTACGCGCAGCGACATCAGCACGCCGTTGCCGAACGTGACGATCGTGAGATCGCGTCCGTCGCCGTGCGTGCGCGCGCGACCGATCGGCGCGTGCGCGTCCCGCCACGCGCTCGGCGCCGCGTACGGCGCGAGCCATCCGCCGTCGCCCGGCTCGTGCAGATCCCTGGTGTGATAGAGCGCGATCGGCTCGAGGAACACGCACACGCTGCCGTCGACCTTCGCCGCGGCGACGCACGTGCGCAGCATCGCGGCGGCGTCGTCGGGGCGCGACGGCGACGCGATCACGATTCCGGGCACGTCGCGCAGCACCGCGATGCCGTCGTCGTTGTGGAAGTGCCCCCCGAAGCCCTTCTGGTATCCGTAGCCCGCGATGCGAACGACCAGCGGGTTCTGGTACTGGCCGTTCGAGAAGAACGAGAGCGTCGCCGCCTCGCCGCGCAGCTGATCTTCCGCGTTGTGCAGGTAGGCGAGGTACTGGATCTCGGGGATCGGCATCAGCCCCGCGACCCCGGCGCCGAGCGCCAGGCCGAGGATCGACTGCTCGTCGAGCAGCGTGTCGAACACGCGCCCCGCGCCCGCGCGCTTGATCAGGCCGCGCGTCACGCCGTAGACGCCGCCCTTGCGGCCCACGTCCTCGCCGAAGATCAGCAGCTCGCGGTGCTTCGCGAGCAGATCGCCGAGCGTGCGGTTGATCGCGAGCGAGAGCGTCAGCGGTCCCTCGTCCTCGGGGAGCTTCCCCTCGAAGAGCTTCGCGCGCGTCTCGGGCTCGGGCGCGCGCAGCGCCTCGCGCAGGACGAGCTCGGGCGTGCGCGGCGCGAGCGGCGCGAGCACCTCGGCGGCGCTCGTCAGCTGCGGGCGCTTGCTCGCGTCCTCGGCGATCGCGCGCACCTCCTCGCGCACGCGCTCGTAGCGAGAGAGCGCCTGCTCGGGGGAGATCACGC
>JALYRN010000191.1 GCA_030855295.1 Myxococcota bacterium
ATCCCGCGGCGGCGCGCACTGCGTCACGCGGCGATGGCCATCGTGCTTCTGCACGTAGTCGTCGCGCGCCGACGATGGACATCACGCAGCGCGCGCGCAGCGCCATCGATCAGGCTGCTCGGTAACAATAGCGCGAGAATGCGCGAGGAGTGTTCCATGAAGAAGCAGAAGCTCAGCCGTCGTGCGCGGCGGTCGTTCACGCCGGAGTTCAAGGCGGACGCGGTGCGGCTGGTGCGCGGCGGCAAGACGCCGGCGCAGGTCGCGAAGGACCTCGACCTCACCGAGACCGCCCTGCGCGAGTGGGTGAAGCGCGCCGATGCCGACGCCGGCGTCGGGAGCCCGGACGTGCTGACGACGGAGGAGCGACAGGAGCTCTCGCGGCTGCGACGCGAGAACAAGACGCTCCGGATGGAGCGTGAGATTTTAAAAGCGGCGGCCACCTTCTTCGCGAAAGAGAACACGTGAGATACACGTTCATCCTCGTGTCGCAGGTGGCCTTCCCCGTGACCGCGATGTGCCGCGTGCTCGACGTCTCGACGAGCGGCTTCTACGGCTGGAAGGCGCAGCCGGTATCGAGGCGCGATGAGCGCGACACCGCGCTGCGCGCGAGAGTACGCAGAGTCTTCGAGGCGAGCCGCGAGACCTACGGTAGTCCTCGCGTCCACGCCGAGCTGCGCGCCGACGGAGCCCCGGTGAGCGAGAACAAAGTCGCGAAGCTGATGCGCGACGAGGGCCTCGTGGCTCGGCGAAAGAAGCGCTTTCGCGCGACGACCGACTCGAAGCACGACGACCCCATCGCGCCGAACATCGTCGAGCGCGACTTCATCGCCGACGAGAAGAACGACACCTGGGTCACCGACGTCACGTGCATCTGGACGCGCAGCGGCTGGCTCTTCGTGGCGGTCATGCTCGACCTCTTCTCGCGGCGCATCGTGGGCTGGGCGACGAGCCCGACCAACGACCGATTCTTGGCGCTCGACGCGCTTCGCGACGCCATCACGAAGCGTCGTCCGCCCGTCGGCCTCGTCCACCATTCCGACCGCGGCAGTCCGTACGCGAGCGCCGACTACCGCGCTGAGCTCGAGCGCTTCGGCCTGGTCGCGAGTATGAGCCGGAAGGGCGACTGCTGGGACAACGCCGTCGCCGAGAGCTTCTTCAGCACCTTGAAGACCGAGCTCATCCGCGACCGCATCTACGACTCGCACGACCACGCGACGGCTTCCATTGCCGAATACGTCGACGACTTCTACAACACGACTCGGCGCCACTCGCATCTCGGCTACGTCAGCCCCATCGAGTTCGAATTGAAGCATCAAGTCGCAGCCGCTGCGGCATAGTCAGACTGTCCGCGGAGCGGGGGGAAGTTCAGAGCACCCCGAGGTGCTGGTCGCGCTGCTCGCGCCGCTCGGGATCGAGCTGGGCGCAGTGACGCTCGCACCGGAGAGTGAGGATGCGACGGAGGTCGTCCGCGCGACCGCGGACCTCGTGCTCGGCTCGAGCGATCCGCCGCTCTCGGTCGTCGTCGAGAACCAGCGTCGGATCGATCGCGACAAGCCTTTCGCGTGGATGCGCTATCTCGCGGTGGTGCACGCGCGCCGGCGCTGCCCCACGTTCCTCGTCGTGTTCACCACCGACCCCGACGTCGCGGCGTGGGCGGCGAGCCCGATCACGACGTTCCAGCCTGGCTCGCGGGTCGCGCCGATCGTGCTGGGCCCGGGCTCGGTGCCCCGCGTCGCGAGCGCCGAGGAGGCGCGACGCTCTCCCGAGCTCGCGCTGCTCTCCGTGATGGCGCACGGCAGGTCCGACGTCGGTGAGACGATCGCGAGGGCGGCCCTGGTGGGAGCGGCCGCCCTCGACGACGAGAAGTACCGCTTGTATACCGATCGAATCCTTGCGGCCCTCGCGCCGATCGTGTCGAGCAAGCTGGAGGACGAGATGAAGGCAGGAGCGATCGAGTACGAGAGCCGGCTGTTCCGCGATCTGATCGCCAAGGGCCGCGAGGAAGGCGAGCGTGCGGTGCTCGAGCGGCAGCTCGCGAAGCGTTTCGGCCCTCTGCCCGAGTGGGCTCGGCACAAGCTCGCCGGAGCACGTGCCGACCTGCTCGAGCGCTGGGCCGAGCGAGTCCTCGATGCTCCGACGATGGAAGAAGCTCTGCGAGACTGAGAGGCTGGCTGAAACCTCTGAGGTGTCGCGTCGCGCGTGCGCGGAGGCACGAACCTGCGCGGCGCGGGACGCTCCTGGTGGAGAACCGGCTTCCTCTCAGAGGACGCAGGCCGGGACGGCGGCGGTCTCGTGGAGGATCAGGTTGCGGACCTGCGCGAGCTCGCGGGTCCAGAAGCAGAGCGTCGAGGCCTCGCGCAGGTAGCCGTAGTCGTAGAGCGTCGCGTTGTTGCGGCGGCGCGCGACCAGCTCGGCGGCGTTCGGATCGTGCAGGGCGGCGTGGCGGCGGGCGCTGATCGGGCGCGCCGCGTCCAGCGCGGTCTGCATCGCAGCGAGGTGCTCGATCGGATCGGTGCCCGCGGCGCTCGCGAGCGTGGCGCGGAGCGACGCCTCGACGAAGCGCGCGCGCTGCACGTCGATCGCGAAGCCGTCGATCAGCTCGGCGACGAAGGGATCGTCCTGTGGGACGCCGCTCGCCATCAGACGCGCGAGCGCGGCCTCGCTGGCGTTCGCGAGCACGCCCATCGGCTCGACCACGCTCGCTCCGAACGCGGCGCGCTCGGGCTCGGTCATCGCCGTGATCTCCTCGAACGAGAGGCGCCGCGGCTGCGAGACGATCCCCATCGTGTAGCCGAGCTCGATCACGACGTCGACGCTGCCGTACCAGGGCGCGAGCCGCTGCTCGATCAGCGCGGTGTGCTGCGCGCGCGTCAGATCGATGATCGACTCCGCGGCCTCTTCGCCCTCGGCGCCCCAGGGCGCGAGCATCTCGACGAAGAGGTCCTCCCAGCGCGCCGGCAGGTGATGCGACGCGCGCAGCGTCGCGACGTCGTTCTGCCAGTAGCCCCACTCCCAGCCCGACGAGAACGTCACGTGCTGCTGCAGCGCGGGCACGCCCTCCGACTGCGCGCGCGTGCGGATCGCATCGAGGTCGAGCCAGCGCGAGCGCACGTAGAGCGGCAGGTACGTCGGGATCGGGTTGTCGAACGCGACCCAGTACGCGCTCTCCGGGAAGTACGCGACCTCGCGGCCCTCGCCGAGCATGCGGATCATCAGGTCGAAGTGCTCGGAGAAGTCGTCGTGGTGGTACGCGCCGCCCGCGTCCTCGACGAGGTCGTAGTACATGACCGTGTGGATCCACGGCACGATCGGGCGATCGGCCTCCATCGCGAGGAAGTAGTAGATCATCTCCTCGCCCATCCACGTCACGCGCAGCGCCTCTTCGGCCCCGACGTGGATCGATGCCGAGACCTCGATGCCGGGCCAGCGCTCCTGGATCGCGTCGTAGGTGAGCTCGAGCGTGTCGACGAACATCGTCGGCTCGACGCCGGAGAACTCGCCGAACGAGATCGACATCGAGTCGAACGGCAGCGCGCCGAGAATGTCGAGCCGTTCGGAGATCTGCTCCGCGGGATCGCGACGCGAGTCGTCGATCAGATCGAACGCGAACTGCAGGTTCGACGTGCCGAAGAGCTGCAGGCCGAACCCGACGCGCAGCCCCATCCCGTGCGCGATGTCGAGCAGCTCGCGGGTGTGCGTGCGCCAGCGCTCCGCCTCTGCCGGGGTCTCGATCGAGTCGAGCCCCGGCCACGCGACGAAGTTCCCGCGGTTCGCGACGACCCACGCGAACATGCGCCGGGCCGCGGGGATCGACGTCTCGTTGCTCTCCCACAGCGCGAAGTGCGCCTCGATCGGATGGATGATGTGGAGGTGCAGGCCGCGCACCGGCGTCTCGGGCTCGATCGTCGCGCCGTCGAACGCGTCGATCGCGGCGAGCGCGCCCTCGGGCACGTGCGCGCGCCACGGATGGAAGAAGCGGACGCCGTGCGCCTCGAGCGCGTGCGCGAGCCCGTACTGCACCCCGAGCGGCGCGTCGCCGTGCACCACGACGCGCTCCGGCGCGGGGCTGTCCAGGCGATAGCACTCGTCGCAGATCGCGGGTTCGATCACGAGCGCGACCGAGAGCTCGTCGATCGCGTCGCCGAGCGCGGCCGCCGGATCGGGCCGCTCGCGGATCGCGACCGAGCCCTCGGGCAGCAGCCCCGCGATGCCCTCGGCGAGCACGCGATCTTCGGCGCGCACGAGGATCCCGAGGCGCGTCGCGCTGGGCTCGGGCGAGGGGCCGGGATCGCAGGACAGGAGCAGGAGCGCGACGACCAACAGCCAAGACGAGCGCATCGAGAGCACGGTCCCACGCCGCGCCGCGCGAGATCAACCGCGCGCGCCGCCCGCGTCCGCGCCGCGATCATCCGAGTTGACGACCCTGGGTCCCCAGCGGATCCTTGGCCCGTTTTCGTAAGCCTCACGGGAGTTTGCCGGAGGCAGGACAGGGAGCCGTGCAGGAGAAGAAGCTCGACGTCGCGATCCTCGGTGGAGGTCTTGCGGGAACCTTGCTCGCGCGCCAGCTGCGGATGGCCAAGCCCGACCTCGAGATCGCCATCTTCGAGCGCGAGACCGAGCGCTCGTTCAAGGTCGGCGAGAGCACGGTCGAGATCGCCGCGAATTACCTGATCCGCAAGCAGAAGCTCAGCCGCTACCTCTACATGCGGCAGCTCCCGAAGAACAGCCTGCGCTTCTTCTTCGACACGAAGGAGAAGGACGCCGACCTCCACGACATGAGCGAGATCGGCGTCTACAACCTGCCGCCGGTTCCGTCGTTCCAGCTCGATCGCGCGCGCCTCGAGCAGGACCTGATCGACATGAACCGCGCCGAGGGCACGCCGGTCCACCTCGGCGCGACCGTGCGCGAGGTGACGATCGACGCCCAGGGCGGGCACCGCGTCGTCGTCGAGCAGGAGGGCGAGAAGACCGCCTACCGCGCGCGCTGGGTGCTCGACTGCACCGGTCGCGGCTCGCCGATCGCGCGCCAGCGCAACTACCGCGAGCGCACGCCGGAGCATCACATCTCGGCGGTGTGGGCGCGCGCCGCGAACGTCGCCGACTTCGACGCGTGGCCCAACGAGGAGTGGCGCGCGAAGGCCCGCTACACCGCGCGCAGCCTGTCGACCAACCACTTCTGCTACGACGGCTACTGGATCTGGTTCATCCCGCTCTCGAGCGAGCTCATCTCGCTCGGGCTGGTGATCGACTCGTCGAAGTTCGATCCGCGCACGCGCACGAAGGAGGGCTTCCTCGCGGAGCTGCGGAAGCACGAGGCCCCGCGCTCGCTGCTCGAGAACGCCGAGCTCGTCGACGTCGGCAGCTACGCGCAGCTCAGCTATCGCAGCAAGAAGATCTTCTCCGGCGAGGAGCGCTGGGGCTTCAGCGGCGAGAGCGCCGCGTTCACCGATCCGTTCTACTCGCCGGGCTCCGACTTCATCGCGATCGAGAACGACATGCTGAGCGACCTCGTGCTGCGTGACTTCGCGGGCGAGGACATCAAGGAGCGCAGCGACCTCTACGACGCGATGGTGCAGTTCCGATTCGAGAACACGCTGCTGCTCTACGCCGGTCTCTACAAGACGTTCGGCAGCTACGAGCTCTTCAAGGAGAAGTGCTACTTCGACTGCGCGGCGTACTACAACCTCTGGGTCGACGCGTACCTGCAGGACCTGCACCTCGACCTGCGCTGGATCCGCACGCAGCTGCGCCGCAAGGACTACGTGCTGCAGGCGATGGGCAACTTCAATCGCTTCTTCCAGTCGGTCGCCGATCAGCTGAAGAACGACGGGCGCTACTGGCGGCGCAACCTCGGTCACGACGTGTTGAATGGCGTCGAGGCGTTCGGCGTCTTCGAGGGTCTCGGCACGCCGCGCACGCGGCGCGAGATCAACGAGCGCACCGAGATGATCTTCAACCAGACGCGCGACGCGGTGAACCGGTTGATGGCCGACGAGCGGCTCGAGATCCCCGAGGGGAAGGCCGACATGGGCGCGCCGCCGCAGAGCGCGCCGATCGCGCTCGAGGACTTCATGGGCGACGTCGATCTGCGCGCGCCGATCGTCGCGTCGGTCCCCGAAGCGACGGCCACCTGATCGCATGCCGCGCTGGGTCCGCATCGTCCTCTCCGGCTGGTTCTTCTTCCTGTTCTTCTCGGGAAGCCCGCTGCTGGGGATCGTCATCCTCCCGCTGATGCGTCTCTTCGCGAAGGATCGCGACGACCATCGGCGGCGCTGCACGCGCTTGATCCAGCGCCTCTTCCGCGTGTTCACCGCGTTCTGTCACTTCGCTCGGCTGATCGAGCCGCCGCGCGAGATGCCGGCGCTGACGGGCATCGCGCCCGGTCAGCCGTACGTGTTGATCACCAACCATCCGTCGCTGATCGACATCTTCTTCCTGCTCGGCGGCTTCGACGGGATGACGTGCGTGGCGAAGGGCAGCTGGTATCGCTCGCTCGTCCTCGGCCCGCTGCTGCGCCAGACCAGCTATCTGCCCGGTCCCGGCAGCGGACAGGAGGAGACCGCGGCGGTGCGCGAGGGCGGGATGCTCACCGCGATGGTCGAGCACCTCGAGCAGGGCCACCCGCTGCTGGTGTTCCCCGAGGGCACCCGCTCGACGCAGGAGCATCTGCATCGCTTCCGGCGCGGCGCGGTCGAGGCGGCGATCCGCGCGAAGGTGCCGATCGTCGCGCTCTTCGTCGCGATCGATCGGCCCTACCTGATGAAGGGCGTGCCCTTCTGGAAGGTGCCCAAGGACATGGCGCGCTACTCGATCGAGCGACTCGACATCATCGACACGAGCGGGCTCGATGTCTCCGAGGCGAAGGCGCTCAACGCCGATCTGCAGGCGCGCTTCCACGCACGGTTCGCGCGCCTCTTGGTCGAGCGCGCCGAGTCGCGCGTGCTCGCCGCCGAGGCCGAGCAGCACGCCGCGGCGTGAGCCCGCCACTCAGGGCGCGCGGCCGGCCGCGCGATATCCCATGTACCGAGGAAACGCGCGCGCGCTCTGGTTCCACTGCTTCGGGCGTCCGACGTAGATCGCGTCGAGGCCCGCGTCGGCGAACACATCGCCGGCGTCGAGCCACGCGGTCTCGCCGGTCAGCGCGTAGGCCGCGCCGAACACGTGCACGATCAGCAGGTTGAGATCGGCATACGACGAGTCGTCGTAGGCGTCCGACGCGCAGCCCCACAGATATCGGAACGCGAGGCCGTCGCTGGTCGCCGCGCGATCGCGCAGCCACTCCGCCGTGCTCGCCACGACCGTGGCGATGCGCGCATCGCCGGTCAGCGCGTGCGCGTCCATGAGGCCGTCGATCAAGAGCGACGTCATGAAGGGCGAGCCACCGGCGTCGCCGTCGCTGCACTCCTCGGGATCGGGCCTCACGAGGTCGTGCTCGAACGCGCCGCTGGTGCCGCGCGCCTGCCACTCGACCGCCTCGTCGACGAGCGAGACCAGCGCGTCGCGCACCTCGTTGCGATGCTCGAGCGCGTAGTACGCGGCGACGCCCATGATCGTCCACGCGAGGTTGCGCTCGGTGACGAGCAGGCTGTTCTCGCGGCCGCCGCGCTGCGCGGGCAGGCTCTGCACGAACGCCTCGCCCATCGCCACGACGGCCTCGCGCGCCGCGGGATCGCCGGTCAGCAGGTAGTCGTCGAGCATGCCCTGTCCGGTCATGCGGCGGATCACGCCCCAGTCGAGCTTGGACGAGGGCGACCAGCCGTCCGCCTGACAGACCTGCACCGCCATCGTGCGCCCGCTGATCCACTCGAGCTCGTGATCCCGGTACCAGCTCGACTCGAGGCGCGCGCGCCGATAGCGCGACGCGTCGGCGCCGCGCACGAAGCGCTGCCAGAGCCCGTGCGGACCGTCGTAGTAGGTGCGGTGCGCGTTCGTGCCGGCGCAGCTCACGCCGTAGGACTCGTACGCCGGCGACATCGACGTCAGCTCGTCCTCGAGCACCGCGTCGAAGCTGCGGAAGCGCTCGTTCGCAGCGATCGTCACGTGCGGTCCGCTGACGCCCGAGCGCACGTACCACTCGGCGTCGAGCGTCGCCGCGATGGGGCCGTCGGGGTTCGGCGCGAGCGTGTCCGGCGACGACATCGTGCGCGGGGCGCCGTACTCGACCGTGAGCTCTTCCTCGGCGCCGGACGCGAGCGTCGCGCGGAAGGCGACGAGCACGCTGCGGATCGATCCGTCCTGCGGCCACGTCGCGAGCACCGATGTCGAGATCGCGCGCTCGGCGCCGCCCTCGTCGACCACGCGGACGCGCATCGCATCGCGGAGCACGCCGCGCGGGAACGGAACGCCGAGCGACACGACCGCGTCGGTCGCGGCGCCGCGATCGGCCGCCAGCGTCAGCGCGATTTCGCCCTCCGTCGCGACGCTGCCGCCGTCGGGAGGAGGCATCGAGCCGTCCGCGTCCGGGCCCACGTCACGATCGCTCGCGCTGCCGTCGAGCGCGCCTCCGTCGCGCGACGTGCCGCCGTCGCGCCCGTCGCTCGACACGTCACCCGAGCACGCCGCGAACAGCGTCGCGCCCACGACCAGACTCATCGACGTCTCGATGCGCAGCTTCGTCATGACATCCCCCGTGCCGGGATGTTACGACCGAATCGTCACGGTTTCGAGGGGGTGCTGCCGGCTCGTCCCACGGGCTGGCACGCGACGATGTTCGCCAGCGGGAACGAGCGCCCGTCCTCGGTCTCGGCGTCGGTGCCGAGCACGGCCACCTCGTCGCCGCGCGCGAGGAGGCGCTCGGGCCGCAGGCACACCACGCGATCTCCCTGCGACTTGCTCTGCACGCGAAGCCACAGCGCCTGACCGGCGTCGCTCGCCTCGCGCAGCGCGCGCTCGACGTGCTCGCGCGTCTGGACGCTGAGGTCTCGCGGCGACGGCCGGCCCTTCGTCGTCGGGCGCGGAGGCGGCGTTCGAACGTCGCCGCCTCCGTCTCGATCCGGCGCGCTCGGCGAGCGGAGCATCGCGACCACGTCGGGGCTGCGGAGAAGGCGCACGAGCTCGAGACCGTCCGTGCTCAGCTTGGACAGATCGAGCGTGCGCGCGCCGTCGAGGAGCGCGTCGACCGAGGACGCGCGCGACAGCGCCTTCGCCCGATGCTTCGGAGCGAGCGTGATCCACGCCGCGAATTCGAGCGGCGTCTCCATCGCGCGATCGAGAGCCTCCTCGGCGTGCTCCGGCGAGAGCATCTGTGCCCACGTGGCGAGCTCGTCCTGCGCGGGAGTCCAGAGGCGTGCGGCGAGCTCCAAGAAGCGACGCCGCTCGCCGCGCCGCGTCGCCGCCTCGCGCGCCAGCGTCGCCGAGGGGGAGGCTTCGTCCTCGCCCTCGGCGTCCTGCTCGTCCGCGATGCTGCCCAGTCCCGTGGTGTCGCG
>JALYRN010001028.1 GCA_030855295.1 Myxococcota bacterium
GCCGGCGGCAACGACGGGTTCGTCGCCCGGTACACGGGAGCCGGGGCGCTCGAGTGGGCGCGGGCGCTCGGCGGTGCGAGCGGCGACTCCGCGCAGGCGGTCGCGGTTGCCGCGGACGGCTCGCTGGTGGTGGGCGGCACGTTCTCGGGCTCGGCGTCGTTCGGAGGCGCCACGCTGACGAGCGGCGGAGGGACCGATGGCTTCCTGGTCGGACTGAGCGCCACCGGAGCCCATCGCTGGTCGAGTCGGCTCGGCGGCCCGAGCACCGACAACGTCGCTGCGCTCGCGATGGGCGCGGGCGGCGCGGTCGTCGCGACCGGCTCGTTCTACTCGACGGCGAGCTTCGGCGGCGCCGCACAGGGCAGCGCCGGCTTCAGCGACGTGTTCGTCGCGTCCTACGGCGCGGCGACCGGCGCGCACGCGTGGTCTCGTCGCCATGGGGGCACCGGCGAGGACGAGGCGCGCGCGCTGGCGATCGACATCGCCGGCAACATCTACCTGGCGGGAGTGTTCGAGGGCACCGCCGGGTTCGGGGGCACTTCGCTCAGCAGCGCCGGAGGCCGCGACGGAGTGCTGGCGAGCTATACCCCGGACGGACTGCATCGGTGGTCCGGGCGCTACGGTGGTGATGACTACGACGAGCTCGCGGGCGTCGCGTTCGCCGCGCCCGACAGGCTCTATGCGATCGGCTCCACGTCGAGCGGCGTGTTCTATCCGCCGGGCGCGGTGCTCAGTCCCCTCGGGAACAGCGACGTGATCCTCACCGCGTACGATCTCGAGGGGGCGCACGTGTGGTCCACTCGCATGGGCGGGTCGCTCCAGGACTACGGCAAGGGCATCGCGGCGCACGGGGATCGCGCGATCCTCGTCGGCGCGTTCGAGGGCAGCGCCGCGTTCGCGGGGCTGCCGCTGATGGCTGCCGGCGGCGAATACGATGCCGAGGTGTTCGTCGCGTCGCTCCGGGGGCGGTGAGTCATGCCGGGCATTCATTCTTGGCGGCGCCGCGCGAACGGTGGTAGTTGGGCCGACATCGTGCGCCTCTCGTGGTCCGCGCTCGCCCTCGCGATGCTCGTCGTGCTCGCGCTCGCGCCGGCCGCTGCGGCTGCGCAGGCGCGCTCGGTGCTGGTGCTGCCGGTCTCGGTCGGTGACGAGGATCCAGCGATCGTCGCCGCGCGCGCCGAGACGCTCGCGACCGCGATCCCGAGCGGCACGCACGAGGGCCTGCGCCTCGAGGACGCGCGGCGGCGCTTCGAGGAGATCGGCTCGTCCGAGCCTCCGACCGTCACCGACAGCGACATCGACGAGTGGCTGCGGCTCTCGCGCGAGGCCGTCCGCCACCTCGCCCGCACCGACTACGCGGCCGCGCGCGAGATGTTGCTCGAGGCGCAGCGCCTGTCGCAGCGCGCCGCCGAGGAGCTCAACCGCGAGTTCACGCGCGCGCAGCAGGTGCTCGACACCTGCCTCTACGACGTGCGCTCGTACGTCGAGCAGGGCGATCCGCGCGCGGAGTCGCGCGCGCTCGAGTGCCGGCGCCTCGTGCCCCGCGTCACGCCGAGCCCCTACAACCACACGCCCGAGGTCGTCGAGTTGCTCGCGCGCATCGACGCGCGCTTGTCCGAGAGCCCGCCGGGCAACCTTCGGATCGACAGCGATCCCATAGGCTGCGCGGTGCGCCTCAACGGCGTCGAGTTCGGCGTGACCCCGTTCGTGAGCGAGGATCTCGCGCCCGGCGAGTACCGCGCGCAGGTCGAGTGCGAGGAGGGGCGCCGCGGGCGAGTGCATCGCATCCGCCTCGGAGAGGGCACGTCGCAGGTCCGCATCGACACTCGCTTCGACCTCGCCATCCGCACCGACACCGTGCTGAGGCTCGCGTACCCGGACGCCGCCGTGGACGGGGAGCACCGGTTCACCGACACCTTGCGCATCGGCGAGCTGGTCGGCGCCGGAGAGGTGTGGCTGGTCGCCGACGACGATGGCGTGCTGCGCATCGATCGCGTCGCGGTGGGGTCCGGCCGCGTGCTGGCGTCGGTGCGCGCGCCCGCGTCGGCGCTGACCGGCGCGCTCTCGGCGCTCGCGGCCGAGCGCTCCGTGGATCTGACGGGCGAGCAGCCTCGCGACATCGTCCGCTGGGATCCCGGGCACCGCGCGGTCGCGGCGAGCTCGGTGGACGCTCGAGAGCCGGCAGCGGTCGGCGGCGATCGCACCGCCGAGCTCGCGATCGGGGGCACGCTCGGCGCGCTGGGCGTCGTCGGCTTCGCTGGGGCCTTCGGGCTCTACGAGTGGAGGCTCTACGCGGGGCACGATCTCGCGATCGCCATGCCGACCGACCTCGACTACCTCGACCGCCAGCAGAGATGGCTCGATCGGCAGAGCGCGATCTGGGCGGTCGGGATCGGCAGCGGCCTGCTCGCCAGCGCGGCGCTGCCGCTGCTGCTGCCGGAGGAGCCCGACGTGCCGTGGTGGTCGTGGGTCATCGGCGCGGCGGGCGTGGGCGTGGCGACCATCGGCGCGGTCGAGATCGCGACCGCCACGCCGTGTGACCTCACGATGCGCCAGGACCGGGCCTGCGTCGATCGCGCGGCTCCGATCGATCGCGGCGTGGTGTTCCTGTCGATGAGCGCGCCGCTGCTGACGGTGCCTGTCGTGTACTTGGTGCGGTCGGCGCTGGGCTCCGGCGCGAGCACCGCGGCGCCGAGCGTCAGCGTCGACGCGAGCGCCGATCGCGTCGTGATCGGCGCTGGAGGATCGTTCTGATGATGAAGGACGTATGCTGCGGCGCGCGGGCCCGCGAGGCACGGGCAGCGGCCGGCCCGAGCGCCGCGCTCGCGCTGGTGCTCGCGGCGAGTGTGCTCACACCCTCGCTC
>JALYRN010000192.1 GCA_030855295.1 Myxococcota bacterium
CCCTCGAGCAGCGCCTCGACGCGCGCGCCGTCCGCCGGCGCGAGCGCGGTCGCGTCGTCGCCCGCGATCAGCGGCCGGATCGCGAGATCCGCGCCGACGATGCTGATCCGATCGTTCGGTCCGAGGTGCGCCGCGAGCGACTCGACGACGGTGCGGCCGAGCTCGAGGTGCGAGCGATCGGTCGCCGCGCTCACGTCCGCGACCACGACGAGATCCATGCCCTCGGCGCGCGCGCGCTCGCCGAGATCGGCCGGCAGCTCGAGCGGCAGGAACCAGTAGTCGCGCTCGTCCGCCTCGTGGACGATCGTGCGCGAGCCCGGCGCGCGCGGCGGCGGCTGGTGCACCGCGCGGTACGCGTGCTGCGCGCGCGCGGTCGTGCCCTCGAGCTCGAGCCAGAGATCGGAGCGCGGACGGAAGTCGCTGCGCCGCAGCACGACCGAGTCGTTCTCGACCACCGCGCCCATGCCCGCGCGCACCTCGCTCGCGCCGGCGCGCGAGAGATCGGCGACGAACGACATCTCCTGCACGTGCGGCGCGCGATCGCCCGCCGCCATCGGATAGCGATAGAGGCGCGGCCCGCCGTCGCGCACCGGCGCGAGCCACTCGGCGTAGCGGATCGCGATGCGGCGCACCTCGCCCGCGGCGATCGGATAGATGCGCGCGCGATAGCTCCCCGCCGCGTCCCACTCGAGCAGCGCCGGATCGTCGGTCGAGCCGCGATAGACTTGCGCGTCGTACGCGGCGCGCGCCTGCTGCTGCTCGCGCACGTAGCCCTCGGCCATCGTGCCGTTGCGATCGACCGCGAAGCGCTGCAGCACCGCGCCCGCGGGCACGCGCACGCGATAGAGCCCCTCGACCGTCTCGCTCGCGGGGTTGAAGAACTCCTGCTCGATCTCGGTGATCGCGAGGTCCCCCTCGATGCGCACGCGCACGTCGAGGCGGCGGATCGTCAGCGCCCAGCGGGCCATCCCGATCTCGTCGGGCACGCGCGCCTCGAGCGCGCCCATGCCGGGCGCGAGCGTCTCGTCCTCGGGGCCGGGACGCACCAGGCCGCCGGTCCAGTCGCTCCACAGCGTCGCCGGCGTGACCGACGGCTCGTCGTGCTCGAGCGCGAGCTCCTCGCCGGCGCGCACCACGCCGCGATGCTCCCCGCGGCGCCAGCTCACCTCGCCGCGGATCACGTACGCGTGGGCGCGCCCATCGCCGACGTCGATCGACAGCGCCGCGTCCGCCGCGCGGAGCACGCTCTCGCCGATCGTGATCGCGACCGCATCGCCGGAGTGCGACTCGACGTACACGCGACCGCTCGCGAGCTCGATGGCATCGGCCGCCGCGACCGTCAGTGTCGAGCGCTGATCGAGCAGCAGCCGAGGCCCGGAGTCGAGCGCGATCCGCGCCCGCGCGGACTCGGCGCACACGACGCTCGCGCCGCTCGGCGCGCGAGAGAGAGGGCCAGCGGCGACCTCGCCGACCCGCACGTCACCGCGGACGGTGGAGACGGTCGCGACGGTGTCGCCCACACTGTCAGGCGCGCTTCCGCACGCCGAGATCGCCAGCGCCACGCAGGACAGCAGTCCCGCGAGCGCGACCTCGAGTCGTCTCATCCGATCCCTCCCTCGCCCGGCAGCGTACATGATCGACCCGCCGCACCCCTGACCTCTTGGGGGCGCGGAAGTTCTCGGACGCGCGAGGCGAGAGAACGGTCAGAACGTCGACGGATCGAGGCGCTCCTCGGTCGCGCTCGCCCCGAGCTCGACGCGCTCGCGGCGCCGAAGCTTGCGGGCTCGAAGCCGCCGCCTAGGGGTCGGCCAGCGACGTCCATGCGCCCGAGCTGATCCGAGGCCTGCGGCACTGGAGTAGCCCGCGGCGCCGGAGAACCCGAGGGGCGGTCCGCCCGCCTCGAGCAGAACCGCGCCGAGGCGCACGCGGTGAGCACCGAGAGCGCCGCGAACACGGGTCCAGCACCCTCGAATCGGACCTCCGCTGCCCCGACGGACTCGGGGTGCCGAAGGGGAAAGTAGCCGACCCCGTTTTGTCGGGTGGTCGTGTTCTCGCAGCGCAAGAAAAAGTAAGCGTTGTCGTGATAGCCTCCTCCGCTTCGGGGGGGTGACATGCGCGTCCAATCGCTCGTCGGTGCGATGATCGTGCTGTGTTGGGTGGGCTGCGGCGGGCCGCCCCCGGTGGTCGAGGACGCCGGCGCCGACGGCGCTTCGGAAGACCTCTGTCGCACCGCGGCCGACTGCAGCGACGGCGTCTTCTGCAGCGGCGCCGAGACCTGCGCGCCCGGCCCCGGCGCCGACTCGCGCGGCTGTCGCACCGGGACCGCGTGCATGCCCGATCAGATCTGCGACGAGGCGGCCGAGACCTGCACGACCGCGTGTGCAGTCGCTCGTGACGCCGACGGGGACGGCAGCGAGGCGAGGGAGTGCGGCGGCGACGACTGCGACGACTCCGACCCGCTGCGCCGCCCCGGCCTGCCCGAGATCTGCGACGCGGAGTCGCGCGACGAGGACTGCGACGACTCGACGTTCGGCGAGCGCGACGTCGACGGCGACGGCCACGTCGACGCCGCGTGCTGCAACCCGTCCGCGTCGGGCGGCGAGCCTGCGTGCGGCGACGACTGCGACGACACGCGCGCCTCGGTCTACGCCGGCCTGGTCGAGACCTGCGACACCATCGACAACGACTGCGACACCGCGATCGACGAGGGTGTCTCGCGCACCGTCTATCGCGATCTCGACGGCGATCTCCACGGCGATCCCGCGATGTCGATCAGCGTCGGCTGCGAGCTACCCGACGGCTACTCGGAGGCGGCTGGCGACTGTGACGACTCGCGCGCCGATCGCAATCCGTCGACGGTCGAGGCCTGCGATCTGATCGACAACGACTGCGACGACCTCGTCGACGACGAGATCGGCAGCACCTACTACATCGACGGCGATGGCGACGGATTCGGCGATCCGCTCGGCGCGACCGTGGTCGCGTGCTCGGCGCCGTCCGGCTACTCCGACAACCCCACCGACTGCGACGACACACGCCGCCTGGTCAACCCTGCGACCACCGAGCTCTGCGACGGAATCGACAACAACTGCAGCGGCACGACGGACGAGTCGGGGCCGCGCGCGTTCTTCCGCGACTTCGACGGAGACGGCTCGGGCGATCCCGGCGAGATCGTGATGACCACCTCGTGCGTTCCGCCTCCGGGCTACGTCGCGAGCCCCGACGACTGCGACGATCGCAACGCCGCCGTGCACCTCGGCGCGACCGAGCTGTGCAACGGGCTCGACGACGACTGCTCGAGCGGCGTCACCGCGGGCGGCCTCGATCCGAGCGAGGACGCCGACGGCGACATGCACTCTCCGAGCGCCCACGCGTGCACCGGCGGGCCGTTCCCGAAGGACGACTGCAACGACTCGGTCGCCGCGATCCACGGCGGCGCGACCGAGATCTGCGACGGCCTCGACGACGACTGCTCGAGCGGCGGCGGCATCGAGGGGTCGGAGGACGGCGACGGCGACGGCCACGCGCCGATCTCGGCGCTGTGCACGGGCGGCCCGTTCCCGCGCGACGACTGCAACGACGCTGCGCCGGGGATCCACGGCGGAGCGGTCGAGCTCTGCGACCGCATCGACAGCAACTGCTCGAGCGGAGGTGGCGTCGAGCTCGCCGAGGACTTCGACGGCGACGGCCACGCGCCGATCGCCGCGGCCTGCGTCGGCGGCTACCCGCGCGACGACTGCGACGACTCGAGAGCCGCCGTCCACCCCGGCGCCGTCGAGCTCTGCGACCGGCTCGACACCGACTGCTCGAGCGGGGGCGGGATCCTGGTGAGCGAAGACGCCGACGGCGACCTGCACGCGTCGGTCACGGCCGCGTGCAGCGGCGGCTTCCCGCGCGACGACTGCAACGATGCCAACCCCTCGACGTACCCGGGCGCGGCCGAGCTCTGCAACCGGCTCGACGACGACTGCTCGAGCGGAGGCGGCAGCGACGCGAGCGAGGACGCCGACGGCGACGGGTTCGCGCGGGCGACCGCCGCCTGCTCGGGCGGCTTCCCGCGGACGGACTGCGACGACTTCGATGCGTCGATCCGCCCGGGCGCCGCCGAGGTCTGCGATCGCATCGATCAGGACTGCTCGAGCGGAGGCGGCGTCGCGCTCGCGGAGGACGCCGACGGCGACGGCCACGCGCCGATCGGGGCGCTCTGCACCGGCGGCTTCGAGCGCAACGACTGCGTCGACACCAACGCCGCGATCCACCCCGGCGCGCCGGAGATCTGCGACCGCTTCGACAACGACTGCTCGTCGGGCGGCGGCGCGCTCCCCGGCGAGGACGCCGACGGCGATCTGCACGCGCCGATCGGCGCCGCGTGCAGCGGCGGGTATCCCCGCGACGACTGCGACGACGCGAGGAGCGCGACGCATCCGGGCGCGACCGAGGTGTGCAACCGCACCGACGACGACTGCTCGAGCGGAGGCGGAGCGCTCACCTCGGAGGACGCCGACGGCGACGCCCACGCCCCGATCGGCGCCGCCTGCATGGACGGCTTCCCGAGGGACGACTGCGACGACACGCTCGCCTCCGTCCACCCTGGTGCGACCGAGATCTGCGACCTCCTCGACAACGACTGCTCGAGCGGAGGCGGAGCGCTGGCATCGGAGGATGCCGACGGCGATCTGCACGCGCCGATCGGCGCCGCCTGCATGGGCGGCTATCCGCGGGACGACTGCGACGACACGCGCCGGAGCGTCCATCCCGGCGCGACCGAGATCTGCGATCGACTCGACAACGACTGCTCGAGCGGAGGCGGACTGGTCCTCGCGGAGGACGTCGACGGGGACATGCACTCGCCGCCCGGCGCCGCGTGCACCGGCGGGAACCCAAAGGACGACTGCGACGATTCCGATCCCGCGACCTACCCCGGTCGGGGCGTCGAGCTCTGCGATCGGCGCGACAACGACTGCTCGTCCGGCGGCGGCACCGATACCGCCGAGGACTTCGACGACGACGGGCACGCGCCGACGACCGGCATCTGCAGCGGCGGCCCGCTCCCCGCGGACGACTGCGACGACACGCTCGCGAGCCGCTATCCCGGGGCGCCCGCGGTGACGCCGAGCCCGCGCGGGATGGAGAACGGCGCGCTGACCGGCAGCGCCCTGGCGCTCGCGCGAGGTACGCTGCGACCGACGCTGCAGTGGGCGCCGAGGGGCGACTGCGTCGCGACGTTCGACGTGCAGCTCGACGACTCGTGCCCCGCGTCGGGGTTCGGCGCTTGCACGTTCGCGAGCCCGGAGTCGTCCACCACTGGATGGGGCGCGTCGCCCTATCAGCCGCCGGTCGATCTTCCGGTGTCTTCGGCGCCCCGGGGGCTGCGCTACTTCTGGCGCGTGCGCGCGTGCAACGCGGGCGGCTGCAGCGCGTGGTCGACGCCGCGCTATCTCGAGGTCGGGCGGGCGCGCGCCGACTACGACGGCGACGGCTACTCCGACATCGCGGCGGGCGCCTACCGAGACGATCTTCCGGAGGTGAACGAGGGCGTGGTCTGGCTGCACGGCGGCGCCGCGCTCGGACCGAGCGCGGAGGGTGCGATCGACTCGCCGGCCGATGAGATCGGAGCGTTCTTCGGCATGGCCGCCGCGGCTGCCGATCTCGACGGAGACGGCTACACGGATCTCGCGGTCGGCGCGCCGTACGTGGGCGCCGCCGACGAGGGCGCTGTGTACGTCTTCTACGGCAGCGCGACCGGGCTCGCCGCCGCTCCCTCGCTCACGCTGCTCGGCACCCAGGCAGGCGCCGAGTTCGGGCGCTCGGTCGCCGCCGCCGGTGATCTCGACGGCGATGGCTACGCCGATCTGGTGGTCGGCGCGCCGATGCACGACGCCGGCGCGCTCGACGAGGGCGCCGCGTTCGTGTTCTACGGCAGCGCCGCGGGCATCGGGGCGACGCCCGACGTCACGCTCGACAACCCTCGGAACGATGCGAGCGCGAGGTTCGGTGCGAGGGTCGCAGGCATCGGGGACGTCGACGGGGACGGTCTCGCCGACCTCGCGATCGCGGCGCCTCTGCAGGACACGCTCGTGGGCAGCAGCGCCGGCCAGGTGCTGATCTATGCGGGCGCGTCGGCGGGGATCGCGAGCTCGCCCTCGCGCACGATCGACACCACCTTCGGCGCGGCGAGCCAGCTCGGCTCTGCGCTCGCGGGCGGCGACTTCGACGGCGACGGGATCGGCGATCTCGCGATCGGTGCGTCGAGCGCGAGCAGCGGGGGCCGCGTGGCGATCTACGCCGGGAGCGCGACCGGCCTCGGCTTCGCGCCCGTCCGCGCGCTCGTGGATCCGACGATCGAGGCCGGCGCCGCGTTCGGCGCCGCGCTGGCGACGGGCGACGTCAACGGCGATCGACGAGTCGACCTCGTGGTGGGCTCGCCGTTCCGGGATCGCGGCGCGGCCGACGAGGGCAACGCGTTCGTGTTCCTCGGCAGCTCGTCGGGGCTGGGGGCGGCGCCGGCGACGACGATCGACTCGGTCGGCAACCAGGCCAACGCGCACTTCGGGTTCGCGGCCGCGATGCTCGATCCCGACGGAGACGGCTTCGACGATGTGCTGATCGGCGCGCCCGACCTCGACGCCGGCGCCGGCGATGCGGGCGGGGTGCACGGCTTCTCCGGCGGGTTCGGGGGTATCTCGACGCTGCCGAGCTGGACGCTCTCCGGCTCCGGCATGGCCGGCTCGAACTACGGCTACTCGATCGCCCGCTGATCTCACCGATCATCGGCGGGACGGAGCCGTGACCCGATGCACCCCGAACGCCGCGCCGCTCGCTCCGTGCTCGGCGCGGTGGGCGCGCGCGAGCCGCTCGAGCGCTCGTACGGAGACCCGCGTCCACGTCTGGCTGGCGACATCGTAGTGGTACGGCCATCTCCCGTTCGGCGACACGCAGAAGCTGCTCGGCGTCGAGCACGGGATCGGCGCGGCAGGAGGCGGTGTTGCGTCCGCGAGAGCGCTCGACGACGCGAGCGCCGCGAGAGCGGCGGCCAAGAGCACCCGGGCGTGTCGTTGGACGTGCTCGCGCGGCGACGGCGGTGCAGGCGCACCGCGGAAGCGCGCAACGCAGCCGCACGAGCTCCGCGTCAGCGCGCGTGCGCGTCGACTCGCGCGCGGACGAGCTCGATGCTCGCGAGGAGCCGGTCGCGGAACTCGGCGCTCGTCCGGCCATGCGTGTGCCGGCGCTCGAGCCAGGTAGCGGCCTCGCGCGCGTCGGTGCAGAGCTTCGTCTGCGTCGCGCGCTTCCGCATCGCCGCCATCCGAGCCGCGAGGTCCAGTGTGGTGGCGAGCCACGGATCACGGCCCTCGAGCACCGCGACCGTGGACGTGATGCGGGGGTGCGCGTCGAACGCGCGCGCAACGGCGGCGGCCTCCTGGAGGCTGGGCGTGGGTGAGCCGTCCTCGATCACTGCGACCAACGCGAGGTCACCGGCGTACGTGGCCGTGAGCGTGTCGCACTCGGCCACGACGCGCGCGAGGCGCTCGGCGGTCGGCCCTCCGCGCCAGACGACGATCAGCAGGCCGGCGAGCGCGCCGCACGCGACGGCATCGTCGAAGCGCCCGAGCGCGAGGTCCATGTCGATCTTCGCCACTCGGGAGCTCTCGTGCGATCGCAGCTGCAGGCGGGCCTCAGTGCTACACCAGGATCGACACGCGCGCCGTGCCGCCCGACGGAATCTCGGCGGCGATCCGGCGCGGCGGCGTCGCCGCCGCTCGTCACGGCGATCACGTCAGCGCACCATCGGCTCGGGCTACACTCCGCGCCGATGGGAGCTCCAGCCTTGAAGTCGTCGAGCGGTTCGCAGAGGAAGTCCCTGATCGTCACGCTCGTGCTCATCGCCGTGGCGATCCCCGTCGCAGCGTCGAGCCCGTGGCTCCTGTCCGTGTTCCTCATCTTCGCGTGCGCGATCTACGTCGCGTTCGAGTTCGCGCTGGTGAAGATCCCGATGCGCACGCTCGAGCGCGATGCGTCCACCGGAGCTCCGGGAGCGGCGATCCTGCTCGGGATGAAGCGCGACATGAACGCGATGCTCGCGGCATGTCAGTTCGGCATCACGATCACCAGCCTCGGGCTGACGCTCGCGCTCGAGCCGGCGATCCACCACGCCCTCCTCGGCTACGAGCTGGTCGCGCGGTTCTCGGCCGTGATCGCGATGGCGGTCGGCGCCTTCTTCCACGTGACGTTCGGCGAGCTCGTCCCGAAGGGCCTCGCGCTCGTGGTGCCGGGCAAGGTGCTCTACGCGACCGCGCCCTTCATGCGCATCTTCCGGTTCCTCGCCATCCCGTTCATCAAGACCTGCAACGCGATCGCGAACGTCATCGTCGCGACGATCACCGGCAAGAACCCCGACACGGCAGGGCACCACGACGAGGGCGTCGACATCGGCGAGGCGCTCGTCTACGCGCACGCCAGCGGCGAGATCAAGCCCGAGCAGCTCACACTCATGCGCAACGTCCTCTCGTTCGCCGACCGAACCGCCCGCGAGGTGATGACGCCGGCACGCCGCGTCACGACCCTCGACCTCCAGCACTCCTGGAACGACAACATGGCAGTCGTGGAAGAGCAGGGCTTCAGTCGCCTGCCGGTTCTCGACGGCGATCCGCACAACGTCGTCGGCTACGTGCGCCGCGCCGACATCCTGCGCGCGGCGCTGCACGGCAAGCGCGAGCTCGCGCCGCTGGTGCTGCCGATCGAGCGGAGGCCAGAGACGGCATCGCTCGCGCGTCTCGACATGTTCGCGGGCACGCCGATGATCGCGGTCTTCGACGAGCACGACAGCTTCACCGGGCTGCTCACCGCCGAGGATCTCGTCGAGCAGATCGTCGGCGAGATCTACGACGACACCGACGAGCCCGCCTCACCCGACGTCGTCACCCTCGAGAACGGCGAGGTTCGCATGGCAGGCGCGGTGCTGCTCGAGAAGGCCGCCGACGTGCTCGCCGTGCCGTCGATCGCGGGGCACGAGGACGTCGACACCATCGGCGGGCTGGTCGTCAAGAAGCTCGGTCGCATGCCGAAGGCCGGCGACCATGTGGTGATCGACGGGTACGACGCGCACGTGGAGAGCTGCAAGGGCTTCCGCATCGGCCAGCTCCTGCTCCGGCCGACACGCGCCGAGCCCTGATCGCCGACCGCGTCGCGTCGGCGATCCCGGCGGAGCCGGCGATGTACTACAGCGGCACGCTCGAAGCGGGCGGCGCTCTCCCACGCGGCCGCAGCCCATGCTCTTCCGAGCATCACGGCGCTGTCGGGCCACCGGGACAGAGCCGCAGTCGCGCGGGACACAGCCCGCGCTCGGCGGGACACCGTGCGCGCAGCGCCCCGCCGGCGGGCCGGCAC